>NZ_QUGO01000005.1:0-143841 GCF_003479105.1 Blautia sp. AF19-13LB | reverse complement strand
TTGAATCGATGCGATTTTTCTTCTATTAGCACTTGCTTAAAAAATCATATCAGCGAAAGTAATCAAATGAGTCAGCCTGATTTTTTATACGAATTATTTGAAGATTTTATGGATGATCCGGCAAATCAGGATTTTTCTATGGATAATGGTCTGGTTTGTCGTTGGCTGACCGGTCAAGCAAAGATCAGTCCCAAAATATCTGCCTACTATTCCAAACCCAGTAATCAGAAAAAACTGGCAGAAACCATTCACCAGAATCTGCTTCCATTGATGTCTGACTGCAATATGGCTATGCAGGATATATACACATTATTTATACAAGATGACACCATCTCCGATGCCAAAAAGAAAAATCTGGCTTCTCTGTACAAACCAGCCAGCTCACGTCTGCTTTTTCTTGCAAAGCTGATTTCTTTTGGCATGGAGCGACAATTTATCAAACGTGATACTAAAAATCAAAAATTAATTGCCGGAGGTGCCCTGTCACCCATTGTGCTGGATTATATTATGGACAGTGAGGTTCCGAAACCATGCCGTCATTTTATCGGAAGAGATAAAGAACTGGAAGAATTATATACCATGCTTGAAGAAAACCGTCATGTTTTTCTTTGCGGAATTGCCGGTATTGGAAAAAGCGAACTTGCCAAAGCCTACGCAAAACATTGCAAAGAGCATTACACTAACATTCTATATGTAGAATATACCGGCAATCTTCATCAGGATATTACTGACATGGATTTTATTGACGATCTGCCGGAAAGCACTGAACAGGAACGGTTTCAAAGACATAACCGTTTTCTGCGTTCCCTGAAATCTGATACTCTGTTGATCATAGATAATTTTAATGTCACTGCTACACAAGACAGCTTTCTGTCAGTAGTATTAAAATATCGCTGCCAGATTTTGTTTACAACCAGAAGCAGACTGGATGAATACTGTACTCTGCCATTAAAAGAAATATCAGATATGAACGCTCTCTTCCAACTGGCATCAGTATTTTATTCAGCGGCAGACACGTACCGGGCAACAGTTGAAAAAATCATCGAAACTGTTCACTCTCATACTTTTGCCGTGGAACTGGCAGCAAAACTTCTGGAAAATGGAATCTCGACTCCAGACCAGTTATTAACAAGACTTCAGGCGGAAAAAGCATCTTTCCATAACGAAGATAAAATTAAAATAATCAAAGATGGACAAAGCAGCAAAGCCACCTATTACAATCATATCCATACGCTGTTTTCTCTATACACTTTATCTCTTAAACAGCAGGATATCATGTGTAATCTATGCTTTCTTCCTTCCACCGGTATTTCTGCCCGTATATTTGCCAAATGGCTGGAACTGCCCACACTAAATGAAATCAACGATTTAATTGAGACTGGTTTCGTTCAGACAACAACACGTCGCACACTCTCTCTGCATCCGATGATTCAGGAAATCACTCTTTCAGAGACAAAACCAGCTGTAAGTAGTTGCCACACATTGCTGGATTCTTTACAGCACATATGTTTAATGCATGGAATGGAAGTAGATTATTACAAAAAGCTATTTCAAACAATAGGAAATATCTTAGATCTGATTGAAAAAGATGATATGCCAAAGTATCTGCTTTTTCTGGAAAATGCATTTCCATACATGGATAACTATAACTATCACAAAGGTATGAAGGGAATCATTCAGGAACTGAAGGTGCTGTTAAAGACAAAAAGCATTGGCACCGACTCTGACCGGGCGTTATTACTGGATTTTCAGGCAGCCCTTGAAACCCAACCTGAAAAAGCAATAAAACTGGAAAAAAATGCACTTGCCCAGATAGAAAATATCACTGCTGACAATGCTCGCCTCGTTTCTAACCTTCATGCCAATCTCGGAGGACTTTACCGCATGAACGGTTATCCCGATCTTGCAAGAGAACACATGGAAAAAAGCATCTCACTGCTTGACCAATTTAACCTGCTTCATATAAATGACAGCATACCTCAGATTGCCAATTATGCAATGTTCCTGACAGAACAGCAGGAACCCGAAAGAGGAATCTCCGAATTGCAAAAATTATCCGGTATCATCAAGGAATACCATTCCGATGAATGTCTGGATTATGCCAAAGTACAGGAAAACCTTGCAACCATTTATCTGATGACCGCCAATCTTTCACAAGCCAAAACACATTTTAAAAAAGCTTTCAAAATATATGAAAAGATCTGGGCTGATGAGCCTGAAATGATTGAAGCAAAATATCGGGAGATTCAGGAGTTATATCCACAGATTGGATTTTCCATTGGAAAAACTCTATCTGGTCTTTTAACATAATACGTGCAATTTAAGGCGGGCAACTTGCCCGCCTTAAATCTTTAAATTATGCTTTGATTTTTCCAGAAAATATTTTACTTACTTTGTTTTTCATGAGTATGAATACAATTTTTACTTATTTCCGTATCTGCGAAAACTCTTATAAATAAAAGGCAGTAAGGCTATTGCCATCACGGTATACATTACCATTACAAGCGGAATTTGTCGAAATACACAATTCCCAATCTGATAAATAAGTGGGACTTTTACACTTGCCTGTACATTTGTCAAAATTGTTGGTATCAAATTGAAAAGCGTTGTATACCCAGAAAGTGCCCGTCCTATAAATGGCAATAAGCAATATAAAAAGAACGGAATGCAAACAGCGACACTAATTGTATGCATTTTAGCCGCTACTAACATAGACACTGAAGCCGCCAGCATACTGGCTATAAATCCACATACAACTGTCAACAAATAGTATTGTCCATATGACATAATGTAAATACTATATGCCTGATACATTTGATAGGGTGTATTCATACCACTGGTTCCCATAATTCCAAAGCAAATCACACTAAGTAATATAATTCCCATACAATAAATCATAACTGTCGTAACTATTCCTGCCAGTATTTTTGTTTTAACAGCTTTTGTACGTCCATACTTTGTAGAGAAAAATACTGCATCTGCTTTTGTCTGAAAATCATCTGCAAATATTCCAGCACAAATAAAACCAACTATGATTGCCAGAATAATAGAATACGTTTCTACATACATAATCATAGTATCCCATGAACTATAAGATTCGTATTCTACTGGTAATTTTATTTCATTATATTTCCTTTCCAAGTATTTTTTCTGAACAGCAGTCTTTCCATATTCTTCTGCCACCTTTTTCATATTTTTATGATAAGTGTTATAGAACTCTTGTATATTTTCTTCTGTAATTTGATTCAGAACACTTTCATCATATTCTGCATCCGGTGTTAATACCGATATTATAAAACCCCTAATATCATCTATCGGTTGTAATGTCGTTCCGTAAATCGCATTTTCTTCTGAGGATTGTGTCACCGCATTTTTATTTTGTTCTATAACTTTTCCAAGTTCATCTTCTGTCAATGTACCTTTCCATGCTCGTCTGTTATCTGTAAGTTTTCTTGTTGCCATAATTCCAGTACTAGCATTTCCATTCTCATCCACATAGCGATTACTTGTAACTGCAAATCCGCTAAAAATGACAGCAAGTATCAATGCCAATCCGATTGCAAATACATTAATTTTCTTTGAAAAAATTCGTTTTAATTCTAATTTAAGCATCTTGTTTTTCCTCCGATTTTTCTCCAAAATAAAATAGAAATGCATCTTCCAGATTTTTTTCTACAGCCACAGCATCTTCTGTTGGCTTTTCTATTGAAATAATTCTAAGCTCTGCTCCGGTTTTTGTTGTTTTTATATTTCCAACCAAATATTCATTCATATATTTGTCTATCATACTTCTCGAAACATTACATTGCCATACCTTTTCTTTCATAGAAGATACTAAATCTTCCGCAGTACCTGCATAAAAAAGTTCTCCATCTTTCATTAACATAATGTTATTCGCAATGTACTCAATATCCGATACAATATGTGTAGACAAGAGCACCAAACGTTCTTCCGACAATTCACTAATTAAATTACGAAAACGTATTCTTTCATTCGGGTCTAATCCAGCGGTAGGTTCGTCCAGGACAAGAATTTGCGGATCGTTTAACATCGCCTGTGCTATTCCTACACGTCTAACCATTCCTCCAGACAAATTCTTCATTTTTCTTTTACTGAATTTTTCCATTCCTACTTGATTTAATAATTGCTTCACTTTTTTTCTGGCAAACGGCATTTTTAACCCTTTTATAGAAGAAATGTACATCATATAATCATATACGGTCAAATCTGGATAATATCCAAAATCCTGTGGTAAATATCCCAGAACTTCTCGGTATTCACCTCCTAGTTTCCATATATCTTTACCATTCCATAATATTTGTCCTTCTGATGGTTGAACAATCGTACAAAGCATACGCATTAATGTGGTCTTTCCTGCTCCATTTACTCCAAGCAGTCCATAAATTCCTTTTTCCATAACACAATTCACTTTATTAACAGCATTTACTTCTCCGTATTGTTTTGTTACATTTTTAAATTCTAATTTCATACGTGTAATCCTCCAAAATTTTTTCATCAAATACTAATGACTTCTGAACACAAAAAACAAAATATACAAAAGTCAATATCAGCATAGCCACCCATACCGGAGTTACAATTTTCTGATAAATAACATCATTTGCAACAATCATCATCCATAAACCAACCCATACCAGACAAGAAAGCACTGCTATATATTCTGATTTTTCCCATCTGCTGTACAATACACGAAAACATATACAACATGAAACATTTACCGGAAGCAAAAAATTAACCACCAAATCACTTAACGAGAGTATTGTTGTTTGATATGTAATTGCCAAAAACACCATAACGATCACCAGATCCACTACTCCAAACATTAACATTCTTGCTGTACAAATCTGACGCAGTGTGTAATAAGACGCCTGCTCAATCTCAATCGCACCATTTCTTCTGTTTTTCCAAATTTCCGGGATAATCAGAACCACAAATATTGTGGCAGATATTCCCATAATCCTCATCATATCTTTTATGTCTGACGTATAATTACTCAACCATATCCATAGACACATAAGAACACAACCTTGTAAAATCCACCATCTTTTTTTTATGAATTTTGTCTGCTCATACAAAAATTCAAAATAAGATGTTCTATGCGATTGTTTCGATAAAACCGACTCTGACAAAATATTCTGACATGCTTTTACTGTTTTGTTCTCTGCTTCAGCCCTTACATACTTTTCTTCAATCTCCTCTTTATATTCCTTTATTTGTTGCTTATAATTCTTCATCTTTTTTCACCTCCAACTCTTTCATTAAAAGTTCTTTTGCTCTTCCGATTCGATATTTTACAAGAGAAAGTTTGATATGAAGTAATTCTGCAATTTCTCTTTGCTTCAATTCCTGAAAAAAATATAAAACTGCCGTTTCTCTAATTTCTTCCGGTAACTTTCTCACTGCCTGTTCAATAGTTAATCGGACTCCTAGCTCTTCTACATGATTTTTACTACAGTCCTCTGATTTTAGCAGTTCCTCTGATGGAATATCTTTTTTCTTTTTGTAATAATTTTTAACGGTATTTCCGGCAATTGTATAAAGATAATTCTTAACTTTTCCATATTCTTTATATCTATATAAATTGGAAAAGAAACGTGTAAACACTTCTTGTGTCAAATCCTCTGCCTCATATGGATCATTGATATGTAGCAAACAATATTGATATATACTTGAGTAATATTTTTTGACCAGTTTTTCACACGCATCTTCATCTCCTGCTCTTGCTAGATGTACTAACAAAGAATCAGTTTTGTATTCCATTCGCAAATTTGCCTCCCTCTGTTTTCTAAATAATATAACAATCCTACTATAAAAAAAGTTAGGATTCTTTTGTTTTTATTTATATTTTTCTAAAAAGGCGCATGGATTCATCAAATCCATACGCCTAATTTACATATTGTTATTATTCTTTCCGAATCCTTTCAACAATGCTTTCCCGACTCATCTTTTCAAACTGATACTTTGGTATCACATACGCAATCCCAACCAAAATTGGAATCATAAGCACACATGGCACGATTGTAAGATGCAGCCGGAAGAAAAATGCCGTACCGAGCGTATTTACTAAAATCTGCTTTGCTCCAAATACAATTAGCAATACTGCAATCACAAATGCGCCTCCCAAATATAGGAATCCCTCAGTCACTAGCATTTTCGATACCTGTTTTTTCGTCATTCCCACAACTTCCAAAAGTGCCAGTTCTTTTTTTCTGCTGATTACAGAGGTTGCTGTTGTATTAAAGAAATTCATAATGCCAATAAAAGCTAAAATAACAACAAGAAAACTACCGATCATATAATATTTACTGACATACCGCTGAAAGCTCTCTTTCATGTCCAATACAGAAAACACGTTGATCATATCATTTTCTTTCAAAATATTTTTATCAATGTATTCTTTTATCTGCTTGTCCTCGCCCTTCTTTGCATCAATGGCAGCATACATGGCTGATTCATTTCCTGTCTGGGTGATATACTCCTCTTCGGGAACCAATACCGTGATATAGATACAGTCCGCATACGGATAATCCAATGCATATGGCATCAGTGCTTCTCCGATGACTTCGTAATCTTTTTGGTTTCCATTTTTGTAATCCATCTGAAAAATACCCCCAGTCTGATAATAAGAAACCGGACGCTCTGCATATTTATTACCATAATCTACAAGCACATAATTTCCGCTTTTAAATGTATCCCAAGAGCATTTTTCCCCTCTCCATTCTAATTTGTCAAACACCGACTCGCTGATTCCGAGAAAATGAACACTTACTGTATTGGAAGCCTTTGCCTCTTCCCAAACCTGTTTTTCATAATCGTTCCAGTTTTTTTCATATTTATCTGCGAATGCTTCCCATGTTTTCAGAAGTTCCGGCTCCATCTTGTGGGTTTCCTCAGAATAATACACATATCCTGTCTTAGCACTATCAGGACATTCGTCCAGAATCTCTTTGATTTCAGGTGTAATACCGTTGAAATTCGTATTTAACAAACTTCCCGTCATCTGATCCAGTTGAAAATCGGAAGCTAAAAGCACTTTTCGGTAAGAATCAAAATCATATCCCTGCACCAGCATCACGATACAGTTGACAACCACCATAGAAAGAGCGATAGAAAGCATAACAATCAATCCCTTTTTCCAATTTCGTAACACATTTTGAACTGCCATTCCCCACCAGGTTACAGAAGTATTCTTTTTTATTTTCCTATGTGACTGCTCTCCCTCTGCCAAACGCAGAGCTTCCACAGGAGATACCCTTTCCACCATTTTACAAGCCTGCAGACTAGAGAGATACACCGTTAAAAGTGTCAAAAGCGCTGCTGCAAGAAAAATCAAAGGATTTGCTGATACTACTGTCTGAGCAGTCTGTCCTGCCTGTGCACTAATTTCAGCATCTGCTGTCAAGGACGGAGCCATACAAAGACCTGCAAGATAACCACAAAGCAATCCGATTGGAATACCAATAGCTGATAATCTCCACGCCTGCATACGTACAATTTTTTTCAACTGCTTTCCCGTTGTTCCCACGTTCTTTAACAATCCGTAAGCCCGGATATCAGTTTTCACAGAAATGTTAAAGATATTATAAATAATCAGGTATCCAGCTAATATAACAAATAGAATCATTATAATTAAGGAAGAAAATGAAAATGAATCCTCTTCAAAGAGATTATATGCCGGATTGACTTCCATTCCTGTCCCAGCTCTCGTAAATCCCGCTGCTTTAGATATCTTTTCCGTTTTCTTTTCCAGATTCCAAAGGTTCTTGTACCAGAGAAAATACTCTTTTCCTCCATTGTAGATACCATTTTCTAATTCTTCCTGCGTAACGGGATAACGATTCTCCTTTGCATAGGCTTCGGATACCCAGACCATCTGACCTAAAACAGCTTTGTCTCCTTGCCAGAATCCACATATCTTAAACGTATCTGTCTTATATTGTTTCAGCATGGGATTTACTTCCCAGGTCAGCGTTACTTCTTCCCCAATCTTTGGTGTAACTCCCAGAGATTCCAATACCATGCTGCTAAGTGCTACTTCATTTTCTTTCTCCGGCAGTCTTCCTGTGGTTGGCAGACAATTAAAACTTTCTGCCGTATTTTCATCTGCATATCGGACCTCTACGGAAAAACCAAACCTTTCGTCCATTCCAGCTCCCAGAAAAATACCGGAACCATATCGCTTAACATCTTCACTCTGTTCGATTGTTTGCTGCAATCGCTTTGCATCTTCTTCTGACAGATTCTGTGCACTGGCATGGGCAGAATCCATAAACTGCTTAATTTCCGTTGCTCTTTTGGAAAGAATCATAGATACACTTCCCACAAAGAGACTTGTGAATAAAAGGGAAGTCAGAATGATTGCAATAACGGCAATAACATTCCTGGCGCGATTCATTTTCATAAAACGACTCGTTAATAATCGTAACGTCTCTTTATTCTCTACTTTTACCATAAAATCGCCCCCTGCTATACCACACCACTGTCTGAAACAATTTTTCCGTCTTCTATCTGTAAAATCCGGTCTGCCATCTGGGCAATCTCTTCATTATGGGTAATCATAACGATGGTTTGGTGAAAACGCTTACTGGTTACTTTCAGAAGCCCTAATACATCCTGACTTGTCTTCGAATCCAAATTTCCAGTCGGTTCGTCAGCGAGCAAAATGGCAGGTTTTGCAGCTAAAGCCCTCGCAATTGCCACTCTCTGCTGCTGTCCGCCGGATAGAGCACTTGGCAGATTTTCCAATTTTGTTCGAATACCAAGTGTATCAATGATTTCATCTACATATTTCTTTTCAATCTTTTTTCCATCCAGCTTCACGGGAAGAATAATATTCTCCCATACATTCAACATCGGAACCAGATTATACTGTTGAAATACGAAACCAATATTCCTGCGTCGGAAAATGGTAAGCTCTTCATCTGTCATATGGCTTAAGTTCTGTCCATCCACAATTACCTGCCCAGATGTTGGATTATCTAATCCTCCAATGATATGAAGCATCGTAGACTTTCCGCTCCCGGAAGTTCCAACAATCGCTACAAACTCCCCCTTTTCCACTTCTAAATTTACACCATCAAGGGCTTTGACTTCTGTTTCTCCTTGTCCATATATTTTTTGTAAATCTACCGTTTTTAATATATTCATGTCTTCCTCCCTGTCTTATATTTTAAAAAAGCCTGTATTGCTCTTTACAATACAGACTTTATCACAACAATGTCTCTATCCGGTTTCTGAAATATCACAGTTTTGATACTATTCCTTTTTTGATATCGGGAGAAACACAGAAAAGATAGAGCCCTTTCCTCTCTCTGATGTCACTTTTATATACCCTTTTTGTGCCTGAATAATCTCTCTTGCAAGGAATAAGCCAATTCCTACTCCTGGCTGGTCTGCCACTGACAGACTCCGATAAAACCTTCCAAATATCTTTGGTATTTCTTCTTTTTCTATTCCAATGCCATCATCAATAATATCAATCTTTACAAAGAAAGAATTCTGCTCAGCTTTTACCTGAACATTTCCCCCACATGCTGTGTATTTAATCGCATTATCTACAATATTTCCGAGTGCCTCCACAGTCCATTTTGGATCACATAGAACATGCAAATCCGTGTCACATAGGCTCAGAGTAATATTCTTCTCCCTTGCTTTCACGCTAACCTGCTGCTGTATGGATTCAAGCATCTGTGTAATAGTAGTATCCTCCGAATGTACTGCGATAATTCCACTCTCCATCCGTGATAATTTGACCAATGATTGTATCAGGAAATCTAATTTCTCTGTCTGCTCCAAAATGGTATCTATCTCCTCCTGATTTTCATGATTTGTTTCAGAGAGTATTTCACCATAAATTTTCAAATTTGAAATAGGAGTCAACGTCTGATGCGCAATGTCGGAAATAAGTTTCTGTATCACTTCTTTTTGTTCCTGTTGGTTCTTTCTTGCCAGAAAGCTACTGTCTAAATGTTGTTTCATGCTGTTTTCAAGAGCAGAGTACTTTTCTTCTGATATTTCTGTCCGTTCCAGTTCTCCATCTATAGCACAATCCAGCATTTGCTGCAGCCGGTTCAAAAGCTTTTTTTCTTTCTGATAAAAAATGCTATGCCAGAAGATTCCACTTAAAACAAATATTCCTACAATCAATATAATTATTTCTATCATCCATTCACCGCCCAGGTATAACCAATTCCATAAACCGTTTTGATATATTTAGGCTTCTGCGTATCATCTTCTAATTTGTCTCTGAGACGTTTAACTGCAACAGTCAGAGCATGAGCATCCACAAACTCTGTATCTCCTTGCCATACCTCGTCAATCAGGTATTCTCGCTTCACTACTTTTCCTCTGTTTTCGCACAGCACTTTCAAGAGTTTTTGTTCTGTCTTACTCAGTTCAATAAGTTCTCCATTTTTGAAAAATTCCATTTTATCGAAATAGAACTCGAATCCATCAAACTCCATAGAATTCTTAACTACTGCATCTTTATTTCTAAGCTGCACAGACACTCTTGCACGCAAAACCATCAAACTAAACGGTT
Organism: Blautia sp. AF19-13LB; assembly: GCF_003479105.1. Classification (NCBI taxonomy): domain Bacteria; kingdom Bacillati; phylum Bacillota; class Clostridia; order Lachnospirales; family Lachnospiraceae; genus Blautia; species Blautia sp. AF19-13LB. The sequence goes on along the minus strand of NZ_QUGO01000005.1, from coordinate 133,283 downwards.
TCGTAATATAATCATTTGCCCCAGCGTCCAATCCTGTTACGATATCTACTTCCATGTTATTTACTGTAAGCAGGATAATCGGCACCTGACTGTTTTTCCTTATTTCTCTTACAAAATCAATCCCATTCCCATCCGGCAAGTTCACATCTAATAAAACCAATGTGATATCTTCCTTTTTCAAGATTTCTCTAGCCTCCTGCAAAGTCTGGCACTGATAAAAGAAATAGGAATCATTCTTCAATGCGAGACGTATTCCATCATTTAATTTTTTGTCATCTTCAACAATCAGTAAGTTTTCACTCATATTTTCTCTGCTTTCTTTCAAATTACGCTAATTGTATCATTGCCAGTTTTATAAATCAAATTATTAAATCAAAATCTCCGGCAGAAATTATCTTATAAACAGAAAAAAGCTCCCGAAGGGGCTTTCCACGTTTTAAATGTACACTAATTCTCTTAACACAACCTCTTCTGCATCATTCCATATTTCCCATGAAGAATGTTGTAAATTAGTACTATCCACAACAATAACAGGTAATTTAATTATTCGTATTTTTTCCCGATAATGTAAATCGAAACTACCATACCGCCTAATATCATAATTAGGAAAATTTTATTCAAAATATCCCATAAAGCTATATTGAAACAATTGATTATTATAATACCTGCAAGAGGATATAAAACAACTGTTGCAAGTATCCATATTTTTAAAGTTGTGCAGATATATATCCAATTTCCATTGTTAAAAGATAAACCAACTAGATGTATTCTAAAAATTCCTTGTGAAACATAATTTATCTTGTTGGCATCATAATATGTTGGTAATATGTCTTTTGCAAAGAAACAAAACCATGCACCAAATAAAAGCATTCCCCCGGTAACTAGCAATATATCCCTTTTCATCTCAGCTAACGAACTTCCAGATACAACTAACATAATAATTTCTGTAATAGATATAAAAAAACATAACAAATATGCTAATATCCAGTTTTTTCTATGCTGGTGAATAGAATCCCTAACAGCCATATCGAGAGAGCCTACTACCAATTCCTCGATTTCTTTTTTATCAATATTTTTCTGTGTATCTATTTTTTCTCCACGTAACAATTCTGTAACGGTAACATCTAATATATCAGCTATTGGTATGAGTAATACGACATTGGGCATACTAAGACCACGTTCCCATTTGCTAACTGTTTTATCTGATACATATAATTTTTCAGCCAAATCCTTTTGAGTTAAATTCTCTTCCTTTCTTAATTCGGTTACAAATAAACCGAATTTTTCATTACTAATCTGATACATATATCCACCTCCTGCACACATATTATAATGAGAGTGTACATAAATCAATCGACCAGCAGTAGAATTGCAGAATATTAGCACATAATTCATCAAATAATCTCCCCATCATGAGCTCGACCGTGCTATCCGCTGTGGAAATAATACCGGTGCTTCTGTCTACAATGATAGAGGCATTCTCTTCTTGTAAAATACAAAAATTGTCAAATTTTAATAGTTTCTGCATTTCAGTGCATAAACTTAATTTTTTTCATGAGTTTATGCTTACTCTTTCCATGTTGATTTCAATTGCGATATTTATGTTACTGGTTCGAATGCTTATATGCTCTCCTCTGAATATGCTACCTATTTATCAGGCAGATGCGTAGAAATAAAGATGCTTCCATTGTCCTTCTCTGAATTTTTAACATTCCATGATTTTGAAATAAGAGAAACCAAAAGTGCGTTAGGTGGCACACGCAAGCAAGCATTTGATAAAACCGGCGAACACTATGAACTCCAAGCGCTCACACTGTTCAGGCCTATGTGAATGCGCTACTGGAAGCATACTTCTTCTATGACATCAAGAGATTTGATATTAAAGGAAAGGAATTCTTACGTACTCTTGGAAAGTATTACATCGTTGATATCGGACTTAGAAACTATCTGCTTGGATTCAGGGATCGTGATAGCGGACATGCAATAGAAAATGTTGTTTACTTTGAACTGCTACGTAGAGACTATGATGTCTCTATTGGTAAAGTGGATAATTCCGAAGTGGATTTTATCGCAACAAAAGTAGATGACAAACTTTATGTTCAGGTCACAGAGTCCATGTATATCAATACACCGGTACCGGTGGCAAGGAAAAAACTATCAAACATCCGCTGTATCGACTGATTCACGATGAACCAAATCCGGAAATGCTAACATCTAATCCACAGCCTAAACCCTACCGCAATTTTCCGGCCATCCACTTTTTCTCCAATCAGACCAAAAAGTAGATATGTTTCCATATAATAAAACCGAGCTTTCCGCAAGGCTTCTCTGATGATACCAACCTTACAAAAAGCTCGGAAATACGCTACTTTTCAGTACTTGATTTTATTTTCTTGACAGCAAACAGACCGTCTCGACATACTCATCATTGTCCAAACTCGTATTTTTACCAACTTCTAAAAATCTCTTTTATGAAAATTAATTCTTACTGTTTTTCTTTACTGTACTGTGAATATTTTTAATGCTTTCCAAATATTCTTCTTCAACCGGCGATAAGTTCTGCACCTGATATTTCCGATATTCTTCTGTTGCTTTTTCAATTGCCTGTGCATGACTAATCGTTCCGGCTCCTTGCAACACTTTTTCACCTGTAGTTTTCAAAACATTATCAAGGTGTTCCACATAATCTTCCATATGCATGGGATTGTGACGCATAGCTTGAATCTCCGCAAAATCAAAATATCCCGATACAATATTATTTAGGATCTTTAACTCTTCATCATTGAGATAATTTTTGGCAATACTGATATCTTTCAATACAGGAAAATCACCAGAAAAACTTTTTAATCCCATAAAAGGCTGACTGGCGTCCGCACGCTCGTATATAACTTCTGCTGCTGTATGTCCATGTGCTGCATAGTGTAATTTATTTTGTACCATTTTAAAAAATGCAATGGATTCACTACTCTTGGGATCATAATCAACACTTGTTGCATAAAGGTCAAGTACCTGTCGGTACATCACTTTTTCAGATGAGCGAATATCCCGAATACGGTCTAATAACTCTTTCCAATAATTACCCCCACCCAGATTTTTTAGCCGTTCATCATCCATTGTAAAGCCTTTTATCATGTACTCTTTTAATCGTTCAGCAGCCCACCGACGGAAATTTGTAGCAATCTTGGATTTCACTCTATATCCAAGAGAAATAATCATATCAAGATTATAATGAATTGTATTATAGTTTTTTCCATCAGCTGCAGTTGTTCGGAATTTCCGAACAACTGACTCTTCATCCAATTCTTCCTCTTCAAAAATATGCTTGATATGCTCGCTGATATTAGATTTACTTGTCTGATACAACTCACATAATTGTGCCTGTGTAAGCCAAACGGTCTCGTCTTCAAATTTAACGTCAATTTTTGTATATCCATCTTCCGTTTGATATATGATGATTTCACTCCCAATAATATTAGGATTGTCTCTTTGATCCTCCATCTTTTACCCCTCCCTTTACCGTTCCATTAAATTCCCGATAACCTCTCTCTTAATTAAACATCTATCTTCACCTCTGTAGCAAATAGTTTCTTATTCCCTTCTCCTGGAATAAAAGATATTTTTTTACCCTTTTGAATCACTTCTATTGCACTCTCTGTCTTAGAATAAATACTTTCGGTAATGGAATATTCTTTTCCATCAGCACCAACTACATAGGCATAAAAACTTTCTGTTCCCTTTCCAACATATTTGACCGTTCCTGTAATGCGTCTAAAATCCGCATCAATAATGAGTGTCCGTGTCTCGTCAACCTGCATGCGCAACTCATTCTTGTGTGCATGATCATCCACAAGATACTGATTTTTATATTCTCTGATAATCCGATCCGTATCTGTTGCAACATCACACCCAAGCCCAAGATACAATTTCCTATCACTAATAATATAAAACTCCTCTTTGGCCCTCGTCGCCGCAACATTCATTATGTTCGCTTCGGTTACTGCCCAGCGTGCCGCTCCGCTGCTCTGCCTGTCGGCACCGAGTACAAAAAATACGATTGGAGCCTCTTTCCCCTGAAACGTATGGACAGTTCCGACATTTGTCGGTTTTCCCTGTTCATCATATCGGGTAAAGTGAATTTTCCGTAATTTCTGAGAAAGCTGATATGCCACATTGGAAAACGGTGTAATTACATAAACCACATCTTTTTCTTTTTTATCTAAGATTTTCGGATTTTTATCTATCATCTCCTTGAGCTTATGCAAAAGGAATTCTCCCTGTTCCTCGACATATTTATTGTTCGCCATTCCACCAACATCAAACCAGTCTGCTTTTCCGTACTTTTCCATTCCCTGCACCATAAATCCGTCATAGGAAATCATGTTCGAAATTGTAAACATCGGATACCGACATCTTCTATGCACCCATAGCGGAATTCCAACCCATGAATCCTCCGCCTTGTCCTGTTTTCGATAAAACCCGTACTGACTTGCCGCATCTGCTAAAATCTGTGCGGATGCAGATGCAGATAAATATTTTTCTGTCACTCCAAAATGCTCCCCCAACATATATAGGGTATTAGAATCCAACGTAAGAACCGGTTTAATCTGCAACGGATCACCGACCACCATTACATGCCTGCTGCGATAGATTGCACCGACAGCCGCCTGTGGCAGCGCCTGTCCTGCTTCATCGATAAAAAGATGCCCCAGTGTCTCAGCTCCAAGATTTTTGCACATACGCGAAAAACTGGCAAACGTAGAACTAATCACCGGAATTGTCATATTAATCCAGTTCCATGCCGCCTCAATCACATGCTTTCGATCCAAATACTTCTCCTGCTGATCCCAGACGATAATGGCCGCCTTTACATTTTTTCTGTTCTCATAAAGAAATTGTTTTCGAACACGTAATGCCATAACAAACAATTTTGACTGTGCGACACGATACGCTTCGTCAAACCACGGGTTTGATATCTGTAAATCTTCATACTCCTGATTCATATTCAGCGGTTCTGTCTTACTGTCGTTTTTTATATTTTCATATTCGCGGACTCTTTTCTCCAAATTTGAAATTTTACCTGTTTCCACCGTCTTCCAACTGTTAAACTCCTGCTTAAGCTTCTCCTGTTTTTCATTACTTTTACTCAGCCTTGTTTGCCGCAAATGAATATTTTCATTAATTTTTTTCTCCTGTTCCCTGCATTCTATATCTTCATCATTTAATTTTACTAACTGATCCGTAATCTCATTTAATCTGCTCCTATATTCCTCTTTCTTTTTCTTTCCCGCAAAGAAGCAAGGACGTTGCTCCTTGTGTACTTGAAGGCACTGGTTCATACTGTCCATATTTTTTCGGACAGCTTCTGCCCTGTTTTGTACCTCTTTCAAACTGAGATGTAACTGTTCCAACTGCTGCCCGCATTCCTGTTTATTTTCTGCAAGCTTCTTAAGTTCTACGCACAATTCATGCTCTTTCTTCTCTAATTTTTCTTGATAGCTGCCACGAACCTGTTCCATCTTTTGAGTATATTCCTGATACATCCGAACGCTATCTGCAAATTCCTGCCTTTTTGTTCGAATCGCTTTTACTTCCTCATAATGACTCAGAAATTGTTTATATATACCTTGATTCGGCAGATAATCTTCTTCCAAATATTTGTGGATATGCTTCATATTCGTGAGGATATTGCTCATATTATTCGCTTTTCCACCTTCAAGTGAAAATACTCCCCAAAACTTTTCTTCTCCCGGAACAGATTCTTTTACCAGTTCCTCTCTTTTCTTCCCGTTCTCATCTTCCAACCACTCTACCGACACCTTCGCATTCGATATCTCACAAAAATAGTCCGCTTCTTTCAGTTCATCGATTAGAAAATTGTCAATCTCCTTACTCAACGGAAGTTCGTTCACAATGTTTTGAACCGCACCATTATTCGAACTTGCAACCACGATATTATTTTCGATAATATGTTCCGGGATCTCTCCAATCGATGCATGATTAAAATAAATTGTTTTCTCTGTTCCTTTGATAAAATGGTCCGAAAGTTTCGCAATACTATACGCCTGCTGTACCACTAACTGCGCAAATATGTCCTTCAAAAGCGTCGTTTTTCCGGTTCCAGGCGGACCGTTGACACTTCTCATCTGATTGTTGTCAAAGCCGATGGATAAGTTTACCGCAACTTGCTGCATCAGAGAAAGCGCATATGTCGTATTGCTTGGAAACCTTCCCAGGGGATAATTCTTCGGCTGCAGAATTTGTTCAAACAGATGCGGATGAAAATTCACTGAATCTTTTTTGCTGTCAAGGTTCATGCGTTCCTTTTTATTTCCATACAAATAAGCATTCAAATTAACCGTTTCGATTTTTTTTGCTTTTTCCAGATCATCGATGAAAAAAGAATGCAGATTCGTCGCTTCAGTCTCGATATTTCCCAGAATCTTCATCCGGCAATTTATTATATCAACCTCATGTTGCAGGAGTTCCTTTTGCATCGCAGCATTAAACTTCGCCGAATCCCCTGCTGTCTCATCAAAATCCTGAGCAAGCTGATTTTTAAAATCTTTCTCAAATTCCCGAAACTCTTTCTCATAGGGAACTTTTTTGAATTTCCGTATGTAAGCACTTTCTGTAAAGAATGTCATATCCTCCAGAAAATTAAGATTCTTATCGAAATACAGCGCGAAACTGAACTTGTCTCCGAAACGAATATCCTCATCCGTCGATTCCAAGCCATACTCTGCATGAAGTATGTCCACAACTTCCTGAAATTTAAAAATATCAAAATAGACAACGACTCCTCCTTTTTGCCGTCGATTCCATTTCTTTTTCTCAATTTTATGCAGAAACAGAGAATAGAAATCCTGTTCCTGCAAATCATTCAGAGTGAGAATAGCCTTATCATTCAAACCGATGTCTCCCTCCGATAAATGTTCCACCATTATCCATGATTCTAAAATCTTATTTTTTTCTATCATTTATGAACAAAACTCCTTCGTATCTGTTTGAACTCTCTATCTATCTTCCGATACGTATTCACGTTTCTTCAAATGTAAAATTATGTCCCACTAACCAAAACTAACAAAGGGACTTAAAGAACCAAGTCAAAGAAAAAGGATTCTTCTATTTCTACGATATCGTCATATCATCCGAAAATGTTCCAGTGCCTCCCTTATAGCCGCTTCTTTCCCTGGCGGACACTTCGGCTGTCTAGAGTTTTCCAATTTTGACAGGTTATAATTTGCCCTCTCAATAATGCCGCATTTCTGCTTCACCTGTGCGATATACAAGTTGCTAACTTTCAATCCGCTTTGCTTCAGAAACATAATCCTTGACTTCCGCATAGATCGCTTTACTCTCCGCCGCCATCAAATCAAGCTCATCCATCTCTAATTCCACATTGATATGCTTCAACTTATTTGATTTAAGTTTGGAAAGCAACACGATACTTTCCACATGCTCCGACCACGCGAACATATCATACCCCCATGCCTCTTCTGCCTTATATCCGTGTTTTGTCAGATACCGCAGGTCTCTCGCCAATGTCTCCGGATTGCAGGAGACGTAGACCACTTTTTTCGGTGAAAGGGTTACGACAGAGGACAGAAAGGCTTCATCACTTCCGGCTCTTGGCGGGTCCATGAAAACAACATCCGCTTTTTCCCCTTTCTCTGCCATGGAAACCATGAAAGCGCCGGCGTCGTTCTGGTAGAAGGAGACGTTTTTGATTTGGTTTCGTTTGGCGTTTGTTACGGCATCGCGGACGGCGTCCGGGTTCAGTTCGACGCTGATGACTTCTCTGGCATCGCGGGATGCGATGAGGCCGATGGTTCCGATTCCGCAGTAGGCGTCCAGGACGCGTTCGTTTCCGGTGAGGCCGGCCAGGGAGATGGCTTTTTCGTACAGTTTTTTCGTCTGAACCGGGTTGACCTGGTAGAAGGACTGCGGGGAGATGCGGAAGGTGCAGCCGCAGAGTTCATCCTCGATGTAACCGCGTCCGAAGAGGACAATGTCGCGTTTTCCGAGTACCATGCTGTCGGTGCGGTCGTTGACGTTCAGTACGATCGTGGTGATCTCCGGGTGGAGTTTGCGCAGGGCCTTTACGAAGTTGTTTTTTGACGGGAAGACTGGTGATACGCAGACGAGGACGACCATGATCTCGCCGGAAGCAAAGCCGGTGCGCACCATGACGTGGCGCAGGAGACCGTAGCCGCTGTCCTCGTTGTAGATCATGATTTTGAAGCTCTTCAGCAGACTGCGGATATCGCGGATGATGGCATCGGCACGCTGATCCTCGAGCAGGCACTCATCGACCGGGACCACTTTGTGTGTGCCCTTTTCATAAATGCCGGATATGATCGTTCCGTCTTTTTTGCGTGCAAAGGCGGAATTGACTTTATTCCGGTAATGATAAGGATTTTCCATGCCAACCATTCCTTTGACCGGGACGATGCCCTTCAGAGTCTTCTTCAGGAACTGCTCTTTTTTCGCGAGCTGCTCTTCGTAGGAGAGGTTCAGATATGTGCATCCGCCGCATTTTTTCTGATAAGGACATTTCGACGATGATGAACTCTTTTTCTGCTTTCCTTTTTCCGGTGCCACGCTCTTTGTTTTCTCTGTACGAACGGCTTTCTTTTTATTTTCCCTGTCGAAATACGTCTTTTTTCTTCCGTCAGCTCTTTTATTCTTCTCTCTCGTGTTTTCCACTTTCTCTTACCTTCTTCCTCTATTTCGCAAACCCGCGCAGCAGCGCGATCTCTTTTGCATATCCGTCCAGCTCATTCGGTGTTTCCAGATAGAACGGCAGTCCCGCCAGCGCCGGATGTGTCACAATCCGCTCAAATGCCGCAAGCCCCAGCGATCCCTCGCCGATCTTCTCATGGCGGTCCTTATGGCTCTCAAACGGATTCTTGCTGTCGTTCAGATGAACCGCTTTCAGCTTCGAAAGTCCTACCACGCGGTCGAACTCCTCAAGCACGTCATCGAGGTGATCCACAATATCGTATCCCGCATCGTACACATGGCACGTATCCAGGCAGACACCCATGTGGTCTTTTAATTCCACGCGCTCCAGAATCGCCGCCAGCTCCTCAAACGAGCGGCCGACTTCGGTTCCTTTTCCTGCCATCGTCTCGAGCAGCACCGTGGTCGTCTGCTCCGGTTTTAAAATTTCATTCAGCATCTCCGAAATCAGACGGATTCCCTCTTCCGCCCCCTGTCCGGTATGGCTGCCCGGGTGGAAATTGTAGCAGTTTCCCGGCGTATACTCCATCCGTTTCAGATCATCCGCCATCGTCATCCATGCAAACTCTCTCGTGTGCGCATCCTTCGAGCACGGATTCAGCGTGTACGGCGCATGTGCCAAAATGCGCTCGATTCCATGCTCCTTACTGTAAGAAAGAAACACTGCGACATCCGCCTCGTCGATGGCTTTCGCCTTGCTTCCTCTCGGGTTTCTTGTAAAAAACTGAAAGGTATTCGCCCCGATGGACACCGCCTCTTTTCCCATGGCAAGATATCCTTTGGACGATGATAAATGACATCCTATTGTCAGCATAACTTCTATTCTCCTTTATTTCCAAACCACAACTCACCGATTCTCTGCGAGCCGCATTACTTAAAGCACAATTTTCCGGTACGGAATTCCCATCTCCGAGAGTGCTTCCTCCTCCCGCTTCTGACACGTAAAGAGCAGCACCTGCGTCCGGTTTTCCGCCAGCCATTTCAAAGTTTCTTTCAGCCGGTTTTCATCGTAAAACGCAAACGATTCATCGAGAATCACCGGCAGCTCCTCCTCGCCGCAGAGCACATCCATCGCCGCCATGCGGAGCGCAAAGTACGCCTGCTCGATCGTGCCGCGGCTGACCTGTTCAAGCGGCACATATTCGTCTGCGGTGTGAAGGCCGATCCGCAGATTCTCATCCATATTCACCTGCAGATAGCGGCCATTCGTCAGCGATGACAGCGTTTTTGACATCTGCTGTTTTAAGCGGTCGCCGATCCGGCTCTGCATCTGTACGGAAAGACTCTGGATCGTCTCCCCCGCCAGGGAAAGCGCATCGAGTTCTTCCTGCAGATGATCTTTTTCCGTCATGGAAATGCAGAGCTCTTCGTATTCACTCTGCAAGTTCGACAGCACCGTCTGTTTCTGTCCCAGCTCCTGCTTCAGGCGGTCCACATTCCACTGCTGGCGGCGGATCGCCTGCTCCTCCGGCTCCGTCACGACCTGCTCGACCTCCGTTTTCCGGTGACGGAACAGACTGTACGCCAGATACAAGAGCGCCGCAATCGCAAGCCCGAGTCCCGTTCTCGTCAGCAGCGAATCAATATGGAAGAACTGCAGAATGCATAAGAACAAGAGAAATCCAGCCAGCGCCACGCACGCGGCACCCCATTTGCGGCTCTTCCGAGATTCTTTTTTCATTTTCCGCACTCGTTCGATCGGCACATCCTTCTGATAAATATCCCGCTTCATCTGCTCTTTCGCCTGCTGCAGATTCTCCTCGCTCTGACGGCACTCCTCCGTAAAAACGGAAATTTTTGTCTCAAGTTCTTCCTTCCGTTTTTCCAGTCCCGCCAGCGTCTTTTTCTGTTCCTGCTCCAGGCGCTTTCTCTTCTGCTTCAGCAAATCCAGCGCCGCCGCCACATCGAGCTCTCCATCGCTGCTCCCCTGGTAATTTGCCATATAGTTCCGCAGCTCATCCGCAAGCCCTTCCTCGGTTCTGCCTTTTAACTGCCCGATCGAAGCCGTATTATCATACACAATCTCACTGACACCGCCGAGCAGCATGGAAAGATCGCCGTCCACCACGGAGAGCACCTCGCCGTCCGTCAGGCACACCAGCTTTGCATTGGCGTTCTGCCGCCCGAAATTCCGTGTCAGGCGGAACCGTTTGCCGCCGCTTTCAAGCACCATCTCTCCCGCATAGTATGCCGGATTTTCCCATGGCTCATAACGACTGTAGACATCATTTTTTGCCGCCCGCCCCCGGCCGCGTGTCATGCCGAACAGCATGCTGCGGATGAAGGTATGGACGGTCGATTTTCCGCTCTCATTTTCCCCGCTGATGAGCTGAATCCCATCGGAAAATTCCAGTGTGCGGTTCTGCATTTTTCCAAAATTGCGGATTTCCAGTTTTTCTATTTTCATCTTCTATGCCTCCCGCAATCTTTTTTCAGCCGTTCCTGCGTGCCGCCAGCAGCGCCTCGAGACCATAGTCGAGCGCCTTCTGTGACTGCGCATCCGTCTTTGTTTCAAATGCTTCAATATAGGCGCTGATCAGACTAGCGCCATACGTTTTCTTCAGCTGTTCCAGATCGTATGCCGGACGTGTTTTATCCTCCACGGAGATGACTCTGCCGCAGTCCAGCAGCCGTTTCGGAGAAAATTCCAGCTCGGCGGCACGGTGTCCCACAAGTTTCAGGCGGATGATTTTTCGGATCTTCCCATCCTCCCGCAGCGCCAGCTCCTGTTTCAGCTTCGTCTCCAGCGCATACTGTGTCAGATCCTCCGTCACGTTCAACACCAGATCTTCGTACTCATATCTGGCAAACGGCACAAACTGAATCCGCGTGCCGTGCTCGTCCACCGTTCCGCGGATGTAGCCGTGCGGCCCCAACTGCGTCTCATCCGTCGGTTCGAGTGCGCCTGCGTATGCCATTTTGTCGGGAATAAGAATCCCCGGCTTATGAATGTGCCCGCACGCAATATAATCAAACCCAGCCTGCGCCATGCGGCCCGGATTCCACGGCATGTGGCGGGCATCGCCGCCGTGCGCGAGCAGCAGATGATATTTCATTTTTCCCTCCGGCCGCACGCCGTCCAGCCGGTTTTCCAGGATCTCTTTTTTGTCGTAACTGCATCCGTACACCGCCGTCTTCTTCTCCGGAACTTCAACACACTCCGGCTCCGGCGACAGGAGCATTACCACGTTGTCTGCCCAGTCGAAACCGCGGTAAAAGCTCTCCCGCTTCACATAATCGTGGTTTCCGGCAATCAGCACGACGATCGTCTCCGGGATGGAAGCAAAGAGATCATTGACCTCTTTCAGTTCCCGCAGCAGCGGCTGACGCTGGAACAGATCTCCCGCGATCAACAGAAAGTCCGTCTTTTCCCGACCGGCCAGGCGGATGATCCGCCGGAAGCTCTCCCAGATGGCCTCCCCGCGCTCCTCGCTCCAGGGAAATCCCGCATCCGGCTGCATGCCAAGATGCACGTCCGCAATATGAATAAACCGCATAGGCGCATACCCCTTTCTGGATTCATTTTCTCCATTACTACAATACGGACGTCAGGCACACCAAATCCACATTGGATTCCACTGCACCCGGCATCCGTATTTTTTAAGTTTCTATATCACTTTTCGTAATTACAGCTCGCAGTTGTTTACTGTTCTCGGGAACGGGATGACGTCGCGGATATTGCCCATTCCGGTCAGATACATGACGCATCTTTCAAATCCCAGTCCGAATCCTGCATGGTGGGTAGAACCATATTTTCTGAGGTCCAGATAGAATCCGTAATCTTCCTCAGCAAGTCCCAGCTCTTTCATACGGCCAAGCAGTTTCTCGTAGTCGTCCTCACGCTGGCTTCCGCCGATGATCTCTCCGATGCCAGGAACCAGACAGTCCATAGCGGCAACGGTCTTGTTGTCATCGTTCAGCTTCATGTAGAACGCTTTGATCTCCTTCGGATAATCGGTAACGAAAACCGGTCTCTTGAAGATCTGCTCGGTCAAATAACGCTCATGCTCGGTCTGCAGATCGCATCCCCAGTATACTTTGTAATCGAATTTGTCGTTGTTTTTCTCCAGAAGCTCGATAGCCTCGGTGTAGGTTACACGGCCGAACTCAGAATTTACGACATGGTTCAGACGCTCGATCAGTCCCTTGTCCACGAAACTGTTGAAGAACTGCATTTCTTCCGGTGCATGCTCCATAACGTAGCGGATGACATATTTCAGCATTGCCTCAGCAAGCTCCATATCGTCCTCCAGATCAGCGAAAGCGATTTCCGGCTCGATCATCCAGAACTCAGCTGCGTGGCGGGTGGTGTTGGAATTCTCTGCACGGAAAGTCGGTCCGAAGGTGTAGATATTGCGGAATGCCTGTGCAAAGGTCTCGCCGTTTAACTGTCCGCTTACGGTAAGGCTTGTCTTCTTTCCGAAGAAGTCCTGTGTGAAATCAACAGCGCCGTCCTCGGTTTTCGGAATATTGTCAAGATCCATGGTGGTTACCTGGAACATCTCGCCGGCTCCCTCGCAGTCGCTTCCGGTGATCAGCGGGGTATTGACATAAACGAAGTCTCTCTCCTGGAAGAACTGATGGATCGCATAGGCGCAGAGGGAACGAACACGGAAGACTGCCTGGAAGGTGTTGGTTCTCGGACGCAGATGGGAAATGGTACGAAGGTATTCCATGGAGTGGCGTTTTTTCTGCAGCGGGTAATCCGGTGCGGAAACGCCCTCTACGGTAACTTCTGCCGCCTGAATCTCAAACGGCTGTTTTGCCTGCGGGGTAGCAACGAGAGTACCTTTTACGATGATAGCTGCGCCGACATTCATTTTGGAAATCTCAGCGAAGTTTTCCATCTCATCGTGGTATACGATCTGCAGGGTTTCGAAATAGCTTCCGTCGTGCAGAACGATGAAACCAAAGGTTTTGGAATCACGTACGCTGCGCACCCAGCCGCCTACGGTTACTTCTTTGTCCAGGTATGCTTCCCGGTTTTTATAAATCTCTCGGATGGTTGTAAGTTTCATTGTCTTTTTTCTCCCTAAATATTCATAGTGCTTTCTTTATTCTAGCACTTTTTGCGTCATTAGAAAACCCCGCAAATCACTCGATCTTTACTTTTTTAATATAACTGATGAAGACATTGCCGTTCTGTGCGAACAATGCATCGCTGTCATCGTCAGAAAGTGCAGTTGTCTCGCCCGTTGCCGGGTTATACAGCCAGGAATTTCCAAAAATATCGTATCCGGTCAGAAGCAGACTCTCGTTCGCGCCGGTCTTTACAACAACGCCGTAGCCGCTGCTGATCATGTAGAGAATTTCTTCTCTTGTGCAGCCCGTCAGGTTCAGCAGTTCGTAATCATCACCGAGTGACTCCTTCAGCACGTTTTCGTCCAGAGATGCACTCTGGAATCCCGACGGCATCGTTGTCTCGTCGAGGCGCATGCCCTGCTGGCGGTTTCCGCGCTCCCACACATAGGACTGGCTGCTGTTCAGCACAACGCCGACATTCTCATCGGCAAGCTGTACGGCCTCGGCCGGGGAGCTTAAAATGGCGATCAGTTTTCCTTTTCCATATACATAGTAAAGATCTGCGCTGCCCGTGTCGTACGACATCGTAAGATCGGTCCGTAAGGTTGAATAGATATATTTCGGTGTCAGTGTCAGAAGCGACTGTGTTTTGCCGCTCGTCGAGAATTCCAGAAGGAACTGCTGCTCTCTTCTGTCGTCCACCGTTGCCAGGCGGCCCGTCACCAGTTCCTGGCTCTGCTGCTCGCCGTTCATGATGTGATCCTCCGGCGCATCCGCATAGCCGTTTTCCTGGCGTACCACGCGGTCCAGCTCCAGAAGGCCGTCCGAAATCGACACACCTGTCACATAATAGCCGTCCTGGTGATACTCTTTTTTCACGTTTCCGTCGATGCTGACAATCCGCACCGTATGCATAGCGAAAACTTCATTGCCGGAAATATCTTTTAAAATATCGCTGTCGTTTGCCATACCATAGACAAAGTCTTCATTGATAAAGCCAAGTGCCCGGATCTTCTGTCCGTCATCCGCCGCAAAGCGCTGCGTTTCCCCGCTCTCCAGATTCATCACGGTGATGTTCATCGCACTGCTTGCATTGTCCGCATCCATCCACGCGATGCTCTCCTGGCTTTCCGATACTACAAAGCAGCCCTCCGGGATACTTTCCCGGACCACCGTCGTCGTGCCGGTTTCAATATCTACCTTACACAGGTTCTCATTCAGATAGAGATACATCTCTCTCTGCTTGTTGACGTAGGAGAGGCGGTCGAGCTGTTTTTTCAGCATCTCGTAGGAAATATCCGCCGGAACGAAAATCTCCTCGGTTGCCACATTCCGCTCGGCGCGATAATAGTAAACGGCTGCTCCCACTTCACCCTCGTGGTTTCCGCGGTTCATATAGCCATAAACAACAAACGTCACATCGCCCGCATCATCCACACGTACAATGTTGACATCATGCTCTCCGTGCTGTTCCCGGTCATCCATGCTGCCGTTCTCACGGAAGCTGAAAACGCGGATCGTCTTGTTGGCGCTGCGGTTGTAGCACCAGAGATCACCGTTTACTACAAATGCGACAATATCACCTGCCGTATTCGTCACATACTTGGTATCCTCGCCGGTCACACCGAGGTTAATGCCGGATTTCGTCAGAACACCAAGCTCCGGATCAAAGATCTGCTGTGCGCTCCGCTCGAAGTCCAGCAGAATAATCTCTCCGTCGGACTCTCGCATCCGGTAGAACTCGCTTACGGTATAATACTCCGTCTGTCCGTTCTCATCCTGCGCACTGATCATGTACTCCTGTTTGATGCTGGTCGTCGTCTCATTCGCTTCTTTGATCTGCTGCACCGGCTGCTGTACGATCGTCGGTGCGAGGCTTCCCCAGGAAATCTGGTCGAGGCTGGAATGAATGTTGACATTGAGGAACGAAGAATTATCCCCCGTCTCATCCGGCTCAAGCTGCGGAACGAGCGCTTCCGCCTGCGTTTTATCCAGGCATGTCTGCGCAAACATCTGCGTGTAGGCCAGATAATCGCCGACCTCCACGCCGTTGCGCTGTACAATGCGGGTGTAATACCAGGCAGACTGGCCGTTTCCGTAGGCAACCTCGAGCTTCAGCGTATATTCCTGATTCATCAGAATCGCGGTCTCTAACTGGAAGTCTGCTTTCAGATAGCTTCCGTCCTCGTCAAACGATTTCAGCACCGAGTTTTCAATCAGCGCTCCGCCGTCTGTGCTTTCCACCGTATAGGTCACGTTTATAATTTTCTGTCCCTTCGCATCAATTTCAAGCGTAAGCGAACGGTCCATCGGCAGCGGTGTCAGGTTTTCTCTTGTCGTTACGCCGTTCATCTCCTGGCGGTATCCGTACATGCGGTTCACTGTCGTGTCCGCGGTCTTCATGTACAGCACCGGAAGACTCGCTGCGTCCAGATCGGTCGCATTCTCCGTCGTCTCGTGGCTCATCAGGTGTGTGAACACACCGACTGATGCGGCAAAAACAAGAAAAAGGATCAGAATCCTTGCTGCTCTTTTATTCATCACGGCTCCTCCTTTTCTGTGAGGAGGTCTGCCAGTGTCGGCTTCACATGGTACGCTTCCATGCACACTTTCAGTTCTTCCGGCAGTTTTTTCGAGCCTTCCTGGCGTTTTACCGCGCGGATCAGAAGGTTCTTCGGCGTGTGCTCCATGTCGATGAATTCGAGAATCTGTGTCTCATAGCCTGCATTCTCCAGAAGCTTTGCCCGGATTCCGTCGGTCAGAAGCGCCGCCATGCGCTCTTTTAAGATGCCGTAATCCATGATCGGATACAGTTCTTTGTTTGCAATCTGGCGGTTCAGCTCATGCTGGCAGCACGGAACGGAAAGAATAACTTTTGCATTCCATTTGACGGCCTTTTCCAGCGCATAGTCAGTCGCCGTGTCGCACGCGTGCAGCGTCACCACCATATCGACCTCGTCGCGGCCGGTATAAGAAGCGATGTCACCCTGATAGAAATGCAGCTTTTCATAGCCGTATTTCTCCGCCAGTCCGTTGCAGATTGCGATGACATCCTCTTTCAAGTCAAGTCCGATGATATTGACATCCAGTTTTTTCAGTTCGCGGAAGTAATAATACATCGCAAACGTCAGATACGATTTTCCGCAGCCGAAACCGAGAATCGTGATCTCGCGGTCCGATGGGAGCTGCGGCAGGATATCTTCGATGAACTCCAGAAAGCGGTTGATCTGGCGGAACTTGTCGTAGCGGGTCCGCACGATTTTGCCTTCTTTTGTCATAACACCGAGATCCTGTAAAAAAGGAACCGGGATTCCTTCTTCCAGAATATACCGTTTCTTCCGGTTGTGCGCCAGATTGACGGGTTTGCCGGTTCCTTTCATATGCGGTTTCTTTTTGATCGTCATCGTTCCCTTTTTGCTGACCAGAACGGATGCTGTGCAGGTGTCGGATTCGAGCTGCATCTGCTTGAAGGTTCCGTTCATCCAGTCGCTGATCCGGGTGATCACATCGTCTTTTGTCATATTTTTATGAAACTCCTTCGTGCCGACGGTCTCCTGGCACTGAAAGAGCAGTTTTCCTTTTATTTCAACCGGGCGTATTCTCACTTTGGACACTTCACTGTCCCCTCTTGGACCGCTGATCGTGATACGGTACAGCCCTTCCCGGATTTCATCCTGTAATAATTTCTGTAATTCCATTTATACTCTCCAAACTTCCTGAATCGTTTGTAAACATGTGTAATAAAGCCCCTTACAACCCCGCTAATATTGTAATCTGTTTTCCGCAAAACCACAACAAAAAAATTATTAAAAATGTGTTACCCTCTTATTACTTTATGGCGCGGTTTAAAGCCACAGATTGTAATAATGTTTCCTCCTGCTCCGCCTCCGGAACATTTCATTATAAAAAAGAACGCCGATTAAATCGAGCAGTTCCTCTTCTGCCGTTTTCTCATCCTTCCCGCCGTTTTCCCTGCTGTACTGACGTGCGATATTCCGGCAGGTGTGCTCCATCATGAGCCGGTCCGGGAATTCGTCGTACATCATGCTGCCGCGGTAATCCATGCGGTCACACTCTGCCTCCACCAGCCTCTGCAGATCAGATGCCGTCCGGGAATAATACGACTGCATCCGCTGCCGTTCCCGCGCTTCCTGCTGCTCCTCCATACTTCTTCCCCATAAGGGCTGTGCCGCAAAAAACGGCTCCGGCCGCTCCATCGGATTTCCCTGATAGGAATTTCTTCTATTTTCATACACTCTATCCTGATTCATGCCTGTTTTATTTCCTTTTTGCTCTTCCTTATACCATATGCACACCGCCGCCATTCTGCCGTTTTCCAGATCTCAAACACAATTTCACTTGCCAAAACCGCCGTTCCGTACTAAAATACAACCTGTATCTATTTTTCCGATACATCATATAGGAGTGAATATCATGAATCTGAATATGCAAGCTTTTAACATCAACACGCTGCTTGGCGGTCTCGATAAAGTCCGGGACGTCATGGGTGTTTACCAGCAGCAGCTTCTTCTGATTGTGATTGTTTTTGCCCTGCTGAACTGTTTCTTCGGCTATGCGCTCCGCAAACTCTGGAGCGTCATTCCCGGATTTTTTCTCGGCGCGGCCGCTGGTTATGCAGCGGGTACCTACACGAATCAGACCACGACGATCACCCTGGCGCTTGCCGTCGGCACCGGTCTTCTGACCGCAATCATTGCCTTCGTCCTCTACCGGATCGGACTTTTTCTTCTGATCTGCGGGCTCGTCGGCTTTTGCCTCTGGCATCTCGTTAATCCAAACGATATCACAGGTTATGGACTCGTCGCCCTCGTTGCTTTCGTGATCGGCCTGATCTGCGTTCCGTTCGAACGCATTTCCGTAATCCTGGTCACCTCCATCTGCGGCGCCCTCACGACGATCCGCATGGCATATTTCTTCAAGGACCTCGATCTGAACATGATGTTCTGGATTGTCTCTGCCATTCTCGCCGCAGCAGGCATGCTCTTCCAGTTTAAACCGTGGAAAGAGGCGGACTACTGGGAGGATGACGACGAAGAAGAACGCGAACACCGTGCAAAAGTTCGCGCCAGACGGAAGCGCAGATCCGGTTTCGATCCTCTTCCATCCAGAAAGAAGAAAAAGAAACGCCGCGGCTCCTCTTCCTCTTCTTCCGGCAACGCAAGAGATCCGTACCGCAGCTATCAGAAACCGTCGAACCGTACCCGTGTTTCGCAGAACACCATGTACGATTTCCGTTTTGTTCCGGAAGAACCTGACGATGACGACGATGAGAAAGATCTTCCGAAAATCATCCGCCGCCGGCCATCCGCAAAACCGGCCGCTCCGGAGGAGTTTGACGAAGAAGAAACATCCCCAAAAGCTTCCATGGGCGACACGAAGCCGTATACCTCTCCTTCCAAACCGCAGATCACCGAGGACGGCATCCCGGATGTCGATCTCTCCGCGATCCGGCAGCAGATTTCCGAAGAGGTACAGAGAATTTACGAAGACGATCAGAACTCGTAATCCGCACTGCAGCGCAGAAAACCCGGCAGGCAAAGGAACATTCCCTTGTCTGCCGGGTTCATTTTTTATCCTGATTTTCAGTTATAAAGATACTTCTGATTTGTCTCCAGATCGATCGTGTCTTTGTCGAGCCACTGATATCCCGTATCGATCTTCTGATCTACCGGAAGTCCCTGAATCGCGCGGACGGCCGCCACGATTGCCGCATAGCCAAGACCGTACGGATTCTGCGTTACAGTACCGTACTCGCGTCCCTCCTGGATCGCTTTCTGCTGTTTTTCACCGGAATCAAAACCGACAATCTGAATCTGCTCAGTATTTTCCATATCTGCCAGCGCATCCAGCGTCTGGTCTGCCATGTCTTCGTTCGTACAGAAGATGCCCTTCAGAGCCGGGTAGGTTTCAAGTGTATTTTTCAGCATGTCCGCGATGGATTCTTCTCCATCTCCGTAATTCACCTGAACCACTTTCACATCGGTATATTTTTCTTCGATCTCTTTTTTAAATGCTTCCACGCGCTCTACGCTGCTCTCGGTGTTGTACTGATGTGCAACAATCGCAACCTCTCCGCTGTTGCCGATGGCCTCACAGAGATGATCTGCCGCAAGCTTTGCTGCCGCTGCGTGATCAGTCGCACATGTCGAGGTGATCAGATCACTCTCGATACCGGAATCCGCGATGATGACTGGAATCTGGCTGTCGGAAGCCTCTTCCATCTGTGCCTGTCCCGACTGCTGGTCAATGATACCAAGGATCAGCGCGTCCGGATTTTCCGAAATGACAGAGTCGATGATATTGATCTGAGAGTTGGTGTCACTTTCATTTTCCGGGCCTTCAAATGTCATATAAACTTTGTCGTTTCCGGTGTAGCCAAGCGAGGCGTTCAGATCGTCAAGTGCCTGCTGCGCACCGGCTTTTACGGCTTTCCAAAAACCGGCACTTAAGTCTTTTGCAACCACGGCGATGTAAGAGCCTTTTTCAACGTTAAGTCCATCCACGGTGTCGTACAATGCTTCCATGCCGTCTTTGTGCGGAACGGTGATTTCTATTCGTTTTTTGTCTGCTTCTTTTCCTTCATCTCCAGAGCTTTCAGAAGATGTGGATGCACTGGCTGACTCTGCTGTAGAATCTGCGCTGGACGATGAGGCCTCCGGGCTTTCTTCTGCCGCCGGAGTTTCTGTCACTTCCTGAGACGACGATGCTGCGGTGCTCTTGTCTGTCACTGCTTCTTTTCCGCATCCAGCTGCCGAGCACAGCAGGATTCCGGAAAGCAGTACTGCAATCATTCTGCGTTTCATAATTCTCCCTTTCTGCTTTGCCTGATGAATCATTTTCCATTACTTTTTACAGTTTTGTTACATAACCTTTCTCTATTATACACAAACCGTAAAAATAGTCCAGTCCTGTTTTCTTATGATTTTCTGAACTTTTTTGCAATTTCACATAGTTCTGAATAGTTACACAAAGCTGTGGAAGATTTCACCTTCTGGTTTTACGGTAAACGAAAGCCGTTTGCCTGTCCGCGGATGCTTCAGCTCGAGATGATGCGCGCACAGCGCCAGAGATCCTTTCTCCTTCGCCCCATATTTTGCATCACCCGCCAGCGGATATCCCGCATGGGAAAACTGGACGCGGATCTGGTGGTGGCGGCCCGTTCCGAGGTGGATCTGCACCAGGGTTCGGTTCTCCTGTGTCCTTATCACTTCATATTCCAGCACCGCTTTTTTCGCTCCGGCGGTGCCTGGCTGTACGACGCGGGATGTGTTGCTCCGTCCGTCTTTTACAAGGAAATCCTCAAACTTCTGCACGCCCTGTTTTTCGATTTTTCCCTCACAGACGGCGAGATACTCTTTCTTCATCGTCCCGTCCTTCACCTGCCGTCCCAGTTTTCCTGCGGCGTCTTTGTTTTTCGCAAACACCAGCACGCCCTCAACCGGCTGATCGAGCCGGTGAACGACCGCCAGATATGGAATCTGAGTCCGCGCCTGACCCGGTGTTTCCGCCCTTGTCTGCTTCGCCAAATAATTCAGCAGCGCATGCTCCAGATCCATCTGTCCCATCCGCGCATTCTGCACTGCCATACCCGCGTGCTTGTGAACAACAAGAATATCGTTATCTTCCATTAAAATATCTTCTCTGCAAAATCCAGCCACTTTCTTCTCCTGTTCTGACTTCTTATTTTCGATACACGGATTTCTCCGCTGTTATGCTTTAAGAAGTATGCACCATTTCCGCCGCATCTGTCAAGAAAAACATGCCCGGCGGACGAATTACACAACACAGAAAGCGATCGCCATACCAATCATTTTTTCTGATACAGCGACCGCTTTTTCTTTATTTTCCATATTCAGTTTTTTCTCTACTTTCAAGGATTTTCACTGGTTTTCTTTCTTTACCGATCTGTGATCTTTGTTTTCGCTTTCGTTTGATATTTCAAAGATCGTTTCTCTTCCATTTCCCTGTTGTAGATTTTCTTTTTTTCGGGAAGATGTTCTTTTTCAGAGGCTTTTCCTTTGCGGTTAAGATTTCCACTCCGAAAATCTTTTCCTTAGGATTTCCTAAGATCTGCTCTGATCTCATGTTTATCAAAAGGTTTTCTTTCGAACTTCTTTTGTATGGATCTTTATCTCAGGTTTTCTTTCCTTTCGGAAGTCTCTCATCTTAAGAACATCTTCCTTTTCCCTTTTTTTCCATTCTTCTATAGAAGATTTCTCGTCTCTTTCTATGAAAATGGTTTGTTCTCTTGAAAAGGGGGTCCCAAGTCTTTCTCTTTGTACCTCTTGGTTAGGTTTTTGTTTTCTTGTTTCTTTGTGATTTTAATATAACAGATCCGCCAGTATTTGTCAACACATTTTTAAAATATTTTTACTGTTTTTTTATATCGCTTTTCCTTTTCTTAATTATTGTGTTTATTTTCTGAATTTTATATTGTTTTCTGATATTTTGTTTCAAATAAGTGCGCAGAAAAAGAGCTATGAAACAGACTTTTCTCCTGCCACACAGCTCTTTCTCAAATACTTATCCTCTATAATAGTTGATCAGGCATCCCTTGCGGATGATTTCTCTCTCATAATCGGTCAGCGCGCCTAACGTCATCTCGAACAGAACAAGTGCTCCGTCTTTTACAACGTACGCTTTGATCACATCAGCTTTCTCTTCCACTGCCTTGCGGATCTCCGGTACAAAGATGTAATCTCCGTTTGTAAACGGCAGATCTCCCTCCGGGATCAGGAATGGAAGCATGCCCCAGTTGATCAGGTTGGAGCGGTAGCGCTTCGTTGCATACTCGTTGGCGATGTTTGCCCAGCCGCCTAATACCTTCTGGCAGGAAGCTGCCTGCTCACGCGCAGAGCCGTCGCCCGGTTTTACAGCGAAGATGGTGGATCCGACACCGACGTTTGTCTTGTCGATATCCGGGTACTGGGTGTGAATTGCTGCAAAGACCGGTTTCAGTTCCGGAAGTGCCTCTGCCGGGCAGTTGCCTTCCTGGATGGCTTTCTCTGCAACCTGTACTTCTTTTGCACGTCCCACATAAGCCGGATCTTTTCTGGACAGGGTAAACTCTGCCAGTCCAAGCGGGTTGGAACGGAAGGACGAAGTCTCGCCGGATGGAATCAGCTCGTCGGTGGTCGTAACCGGATCATGGATCTCAGAGACAACCTTCAGAATCAGGTTCTCAGCAAGCTGCGGCATTGCCGGCCAGTCTTTGATGTTTGGTCCGAACTGAATTTCAACAGATGGATCTGCCACGCCCTTGCTGTCGAAGACACGGTTCTCGTAAATCTTCTTGTCGAAGTGGTATGCCGGTTTGGTATACGTTCCGGTAAACTCATCTGCTGCAGTCAGAAATCCCTTGTTTGCTGCGGTTGCGGCGATGGAACGTGCATCCATCAGGGCAACGGAAGAAATCTGTCCGTTCTGGATTTTGGATCCCTCGCGGTTCGGGAAGTTTCTGGTGGAGTGACGGATTGAGAATGCATTGTTTGCCGGGGTATCGCCTGCGCCGAAGCACGGTCCGCAGAATGCAGTCTTGACGATCGCACCGGTCTCCAGCAGGTCTGCCAGTTTTCCGTTTCTTGCCAGCTCCATATAAATCGGAGTACTTGCCGGGTAAACACTTAAGGTGAACGCATCGTCGCCAATGCTGTGGCCTTTCAGGATATCGGCTGCGTCGCAGATGTTCTCAAATCCGCCGCCGGCGCATCCTGCGATGATTCCCTGGTCTACCAGGAGTTTTCCGTCGTGTACTTTATTTTTCAGAGTGAACGGAACTTTTCCGTCGAGGCTGATGGCTGCTTTCTTCTCTACATCGTTCAGGATGTCATCGAGGTTTGCTTTCAGCTCTTCAATGGTATAAACATTGCTCGGATGGAACGGCATCGCGATCATCGGTTTGATCTTGTCGAGTTCTACTTTTACAACGCCGTCATAGTAAGCAACCGCGCCAGGATTCAGCTCTTTGTAATCTGCGCTTCTGCCGTGGATCTGATAGAACTCGCTGATCTTCTCATCGGTTCTCCAGATGGAGGACAGACACGTTGTCTCGGTTGTCATAACGTCCACACCGATCCGGTAATCTGCGCTTAAGGAAGATACGCCAGGTCCTACGAACTCCATAACTTTGTTCTTTACGTAACCATTTGCAAAGACTGCACCGATGATGGCAAGTGCAATATCCTGCGGTCCTACGCCCGCCTGCGGTGCGCCTGTCATGTAAATTGCGATCACTCCCGGCATAGCGATATCATATGTTTTGGAGAGAAGCTGTTTTACCAGCTCCGGTCCGCCCTCGCCCATGGCCATGGTTCCGAGTGCACCGTAACGGGTGTGGGAATCGGATCCGAGGATCATTTTTCCGCCGCCGGCAAGCATCTCGCGGGCAAACTGATGAATTACTGCCTGATGAGGCGGTACATAGACGCCGCCGTACTTTTTCGCACAGGTAAGACCAAACATGTGGTCATCTTCGTTGATGGTTCCGCCGACTGCGCAAAGGGAGTTGTGGCAGTTGGTCAGCACGTACGGTACCGGGAATTTTTCCAGTCCTGACGCGCGCGCGGTCTGAATGATTCCAACAAAAGTAATGTCATGCGATGTAAGTTTGTCAAATTTGATCTGCAGATTTTCCATGTTGCCGGAAACATTGTGGTCTTTTAAGATTCCATAGGCAATGGTTTCTTTTGCAGCATCCGCCGGACACGGCACAGCGCCGGTACGCGCTTTGAGTTCCGCGCGGCCTTCTTCTGTATCCGGGATGATGTCGATTCCGTTGACAAGGTATGCACCTGTGTTCAGTAATTCAATCATGTCGTTCCTCTCCTCTTGTTGTTGATAAAATGTCAGGGTCAAAAAGTCTTTTGACCCCTTCGATACCCGGATTGCTCCGTGCTTTGCACTCCCGCAATCCTGTACGGCTCTGAACGGTTTTACAGATTTTCGCTGTTGTTCATATACGTCATGTAGCTTACGACCATCATGGCAATTTTAAAGGTCAGCGCATCGTCAAATTTACGAATGTCGAGTCCTGTGCTCTTCTCGAGCTTCTCCAGACGGTACACCAGAGTATTTCTGTGTACATAGAGCTGACGGGATGTCTCGGACACATTCAGGTTATTTTCAAAAAATTTATTGATTGTGGTCAGTGTTTCCTCATCGAACGTATCCGGCAGATTTTCGCCGAAGACTTCGGTCATAAACATTTCGCACAGCGGAATCGGGAGCTGATAGATCAGACGGCCGATGCCGAGGTTGTTGTATGGTACCACGTTTTTGTCTGCGTAGAAAATTTTTCCTACTTCGAGTGCCATCTTCGCCTCTTTGTAAGAACGCGATACACTCTTGATCTCGTTGACCGGATTTCCGTAGGAAACGCGCACCTGGGACATGGCCTCCGCATTCAGCATATCCACCAACATTCTTGCGGTCTGGTTCATATCCTCGAAGGTGTCGGTGTCTTTCAGTTCTTTTACAATGATAATGCTCTTCTCATCGACTGCGGTGATGAAATCTCTCGGTCTTGAAGCAAAGAGGCTCTTTACTGTCTCCTGTGCGCTGATGTCTTTTTCCAGCTTCGTCTCTACCATGTAAACAACGCGGCGCACATCTGTGTCGATGCGAAGCTTTTTCGCGCGGTTGTAGACATCCACCAGAAGAAGATTGTCGAGAAGAAGGTTCTGGATAAAGTTGTTTTTGTCCAGACGCTCTTTGTATGCAATGATAAGATTCTGAATCTCACATACGGCAACCTTTCCGATCATATATGCATCGTCGCTGCTTCCTTTAGAAATCAAAATATACTCCACATTCTGGTTGTCATATACTTTAAAATAATGATATTCCTGTACAATCTGGCTGTCCGCAGCGGATAATACAAAAGAACGGATGCTTTCTGCATCAATCGCGGTTTCCGGGAATGTGGTCACCAGCAGAACACCATCCGTATTCGTCACACATAAATCAATTCTCGTAATATTTCTTAATTCATCAAGGGTTTTCTGTAATACCTGACTTGATACCAAATCTGCCACTTCCTTTCTCCTGGCGTATTTTACTCCAGGGTGCGTCTTATCTATAACTATAGCTTATTTTTTTCTCATTGGCAACTATTTTTTGCTTCGCAAAAGGAGGGCGGTGCATATGCAAAAAGGACCGGCATCCGAACGGATGTCGATCCTTTTCTCTATGTTTGCGCATACGCGCTGATGTTCATATGGATTAGTTGGTAATGGTGATCTCTGTCTCTTTGTCGAACAGATGAACTTTCTCCATATCCAGAGCAAATTTAACGGTATCTCCGCTTCTTGCAGTTGTACGAGGATCTACGCGGGCTGTCATTGGGAAGCCTTCGCAATCGAAGTACAGGTAAACTTCTGCACCTAACAGCTCGTATACGTTGATCTTGCACTCAACTACGCTGTCTTTGGAAGTTTCGATGAACATCTGAGAATCATGTACGTTCTCAGGACGGATACCCATAACAACGGTCTTTCCGTCATATCCGCCGTCGATAACAGCTTTTGCTTTGGAAGCCGGCAGTTTCATGTTGTATTTACCAACAGTAAGAGTAACGTCGTTTCCGTTAACTTTTACTTTTGCATCCAGGAAGTTCATCTGCGGAGATCCGATGAATCCTGCAACGAACAGGTTGCCCGGTGCGTTGTACAGGTTCTGCGGGGTATCTACCTGCTGAACAACTCCGTCTTTCATAACAACGATTCTGGTACCAAGTGTCATAGCCTCGGTCTGGTCATGTGTTACGTAGATGATGGTAGCGCCCAGTCTCTCATGCAGTTTAGAAATCTCGGTACGCATCTGTACACGAAGTTTTGCATCCAGGTTTGACAGAGGCTCGTCCATAAGGAATACTTTAGGATCACGTACGATTGCACGTCCCATAGCAACACGCTGTCTCTGACCACCGGAAAGAGCTTTCGGTTTACGGTCAAGCAGTTTCTCCAGGTCAAGGATTTTAGCTGCTTCTTTAACCTGTTTGTCGATCTGATCTTTCGGAACTTTTCTCAGTTTCAGACCGAATGCCATGTTATCATATACGGTCATGTGCGGATACAGAGCGTAGTTCTGGAATACCATTGCGATATCACGGTCTTTCGGCTCTACATCGTTTACTACTTTATCGTCAATTTTCAGAGTACCATCGGAGATCTCCTCAAGACCTGCGATCATACGAAGTGTTGTAGATTTACCACATCCAGATGGTCCTACGAAGATGATAAACTCTTTGTCAGCGATTTCCAGGTTGAAGTCTTTTACTGCTTCAAAACCGTTCGGATATCTTTTTGTAATGTGCTGTAAAGATAAACTTGCCATTTTTGAATCCTCCCTAAATAAACATCATGCGTTTTATTATGAGTTTTGCATTTGCATCTCTCTTGCTTATGGGACTAGTATACCTTTTCTACCCGCATTCGACCATGCCACAATTACACAAACTTTCCTCCGGCAGATTGGCAATTCTGCTTTCGGATTTTCTCGAACCGTTCTCTTCTGTCCACTTTGCACAAACAAAATGTTCACTCTTATACAAAATGACGAAACGAAAAGTTTATATTCTCTTCATTGCATTTTTCTGAAAAATTCGCTATACTTTTCTATGATGTCTGCCAGCCGGAACGTTAATCGGCGGCACACTTAATTCAACAGAAAAGAGGAACAAATTATGAGTTTTTTCAGCCTGGACAGTAAGTTCTCGCAGATTATGGGCCGTGTCTTCGACCTGATGATGCTGAACATTATTTTCCTTATTATGTGTATCCCGATTGTGACAATCGGCGCCAATTTCACAGCAATGTACTACGTCACGCTGAAGATGATCAAAAATGAGGAGACGTATATCTTCCGTACCTACTGGAAATCCTTCCGCGAAAACTTCAAGCAGGCAACTGCCATCTGGCTCATCCTGCTGGCGGTTCTGATTGTTCTGATTCTTGATCTTCTGCTGGTCATGAGAATGCCGGGTACCATCACCTACCTGCGTTTTGTTTTCCTGGTACTGATCTTTTTCGAGGCCATGGTACTTTCCTATGTATTTCCGGTACTGAGCCGCTTTGACAATACTGTAAAAAACACGATCAAGAACTCCATCCTGATGGCAATCCGCCACCTGCCGTGGACCATCATGATCCTGCTCGTCAATCTCTGTCCGCTGCTGATCTATGTATTCTCCACGACAAAGATTGTCAGCTATCTGATTCTTCTGATGTTCCTTCTGGGCTTTTCCACGGTAGCGCTTGGATGCTCCTGGTTCTTCGTAAACAAAATCTTCCCATTCTATATGCCTGAGGAAGAAAACGAGGTTCTGACACCGGAAGAAGAATCCTTACGGGCACTCGAAGCGATGGACAGACCAAGCCCGCTGACTGAACGTTCCGATGACGCTGCTCCGGCTGAAACTACCGATGCTGCAGAAACTGCTTCGGAAGAGGAATCTGCAAGCCCGGCTGAACAGCCAGAAACAGACGAATAAATAAACTGCATTTCATAAATAACGCCCCGCCGGGAACCGCATCTGCTGCGTGTTTCCCGGCGGGGAGTTGTCGTTTTCTATTCTCTTTTATTTTTCAACACTTCTCAGGCATCCTGCTGTGCTTCCTCCTGTACCGCTTCCGGTACGATCATCGGAGGCATCGGTTTTTTCTCCTTTACAGCTTCATCAAACGTAATCGTAACCTTGAACAGGTCGCCGTCCAGATAAATGTTGAAGCTTCCATGCTGCAATACCGTTAGGTTCTTTGCGATTGAAAGACCCAGGCCGCTGCCCTCGGTGCTCCGGCTGACATCGCCGCGGATAAAACGCTCCGTCAGTTCATCTGCCTGGAAGTTCAGCGGGTTCTCGGAAATGTTCTTGATCGAGAGCTGAATCTTTCCGTCTTTTTTGATGGCATCCACATAAACCCGTGTTCCCGGCATGGCATATTTGCAGACATTTACGTACAGGTTCTCAAGCACGCGCCAGATGCGGCGGCTGTCCGCACGGATCAGAAGCGGTTCCGGCTGGAGAATACAGATCAGGTCGAGATTGCGGCCTTCGAACCGCTCCGCAAATTCTCCGTTCACCTGCTGTACCAGTTCATTCAGGTTCAGGTTCATGAATTCCAGTTTAATATTTCCGGAACTGATCTTCGATGCCTCGACAAGGTCCTCCGTCAGCTGTTTCAGGCGCTGTGATTTTTCGTCGAGTACGCGGATATAATCTTTCGCTTTCTCGTTTTCAATATTTTCCCGTTTCAGCAGATCGACATAATTAATAATAGAAGTAAGCGGTGTCTTGATATCGTGGGATACGTTGGTGATCAGATCCGCTTTTAAGCGCTCGCTCTTCATCTGCTCCTGCACTGCCGCTTTCATTCCCTCTCCGAGCGAATTGACAATTCCGGCAAGCTGAAGGTTGTCTTCCCCCTGCAGCTCCGTCAGGTCAATCTTGTAATCCAGATCGCCCGCAGCAATCTCTTTTAAGCCATGTTCAATCTGTTTTCTTCCGGATGCCTCGCGCAGCAGAAGAAGCAGCACTGCGGCATCCATCACCAGGGTAAGGAATACGCCGAACATTCCGAAGCCGCAGCAGAGAATGATCTGCACGCCGCAGAAAACGCAGAACATAAGGATCGTTCGCTCCGACTCCTGTCTGCCTTCATAGAAGGTTCTTCCGGCAGACACGATCCGGTGGCCGACGCAGTACAAAAACGACTGTTTCCAGACGTTGCGTGCTTTGATCCGGCGCACCAGTGAGCAGTACGGAATCAGTGTGATCAGAAATCCGGCGAGGATGCCCGATGCGGCCACCAGGCTTCGCCATGTATCTGCTTCATTTCCATAGGATCCGCTGTAGATGTAGTTTCCGTCAAAATTCTGGATATAATGAACGCCGCCGTAGGAAAGTTCGATGCAGACAGCAACGATTCCAACTGCTCCCATCACAATCAGGATGGCGGCTGCAGCTGCGATTTCCGTGTACCACTGATCGAAAAAGTAAAGGCGGATTTCTTTGTTTTTTCCATTTCTTCCTGCCTGCAGTGTGAACAGGACCAGGCAGACCAGCGTTCCGATTCCGCCAACTGCAATCATCAGAAGAAGGAGCTGCATTTTCGGAAGCCACTGGCTGTAGATCTCACTGTACTGGGAGAAATAGTCGCTTGCTGCCAGATCCGGATCCAGTGCAACAAAGATCTTCTGATAATTATCTGCAATCTGATTGTTCAGTAGATAGCTTCTCGCTGCTTCCACGGCCGGGCTGTTTTTTCTTGTTGCATAAGAACGGACTTTGTCGGCACCGCCGGTCCGGTCAACAGCAAAGGCGAACGGATAGGGCGATTTCTGCGCAATGGCTGTTGTGTAACTATTTTTCCAGGAATCCACATTCGTATAGATATTTCCTTCTTTATCCTCCAGACAGTACCAGAGATTGGCATCGTCCGCATCGACGCTGATGCCGCTCTCCTGGTTTTTAAAAGCAGCAACTTCTTCCGTGACCCCGGAAAGTGTCATATACAGATCGCGGATGGATACCTTTTTCAGATTTGCCGCCGCGTACTCATAGAGGTACGTTCCCGCTTTCGTTTTCTGCGTTTCCAGGCTCATTCCCTGATCGTATAGATACAAAAACTGGGAGGAAACATCAGCAGGATCAATTTTTTTCTCTTTCAGGCTTTTCACTGCATTATCGGAAGGAAAGTAGACCTCGCCGTCCGGGGAAAAGCTGTCAAACGTCTCTGCATCTGCCGCGCTCACTTCTTCGGTGAGTGCGGCTACATCCGTCTCTTCTGTTTCCTGGCTCACGTCAGTTCCATCTTCGTATGCAAGATAGGCTTCTTTGTCAATTCCGGCATCGTTCGTCGCATAATTGTCCGCAGTATACGCTGCCACCTCATTGAGGTCTGCGCTGCTGCCGTCATCGTACATCTTGACAAGCTGGTCAATGGTGTACGTTGTACTTATCCCGCCGCTTCCCTCTCCATCGGTTGCAAAGGCACGGTAATCAATCTCTTTTGTTCCGTCGTATCGACCGTTTGTGCCGAATTTACTCATATCATTATAGTAGCTCATGACGTTATGAAGCTGCCGCTGCACCAGTGTGCCGCATGCGGTGGTTTCTTCAAACGCATACTTTTTTGCTGCCGCATTCGGCGTCAGGCCGACGCTGGAAAGCATCAGTGTCTGAATGCCCCCGAACAGCGCACTGGCGGCAAAAACGATCAGCAGAAGAAAAACGATCAGCTTCCCCGTCAGGCTGTAGAGTTTTCGTTCTTTCACAATTATTCACTCCTTATTATTGTTTCTCAATCTTATACCCAATTCCCCATACAACTTTCAGATAGCGCGGCTCCTTCGGGTTGATTTCGATTTTCTCACGGATGTGACGAATGTGGACCGCAACGGTGTTGTCCGCACCGATCGCCTCCTCGTTCCAGATGCTCTCGTAGATCTGTTCAATCGAAAATACCTTGCCTGGATTTTTTACCAGCAGCAGGAGAATGTTGTATTCGATCGGGGTCAGTTTGACTGGTTCGCCCTCGACGCTGACTTCTTTTAAATCGTCATTGACGAGAAGCCCGCCGACCTGATACACATTTTCTCCGTCGTCCGCCGGAAGATTTCCAAGTTTCGTGTAGCGCCGCAGCTGAGATTTCACCCTCGCCACCAGCTCGAGCGGGTTAAACGGCTTCGTCACGTAATCATCCGCGCCGATGTTCAGTCCCAGAATTTTGTCCACATCCTCTGATTTTG
Source organism: Blautia sp. AF19-13LB (assembly GCF_003479105.1). Lineage (NCBI taxonomy): Bacteria > Bacillati > Bacillota > Clostridia > Lachnospirales > Lachnospiraceae > Blautia > Blautia sp. AF19-13LB. Next base: position 101,753 of record NZ_QUGO01000005.1, on the reverse strand, counting down.
CGGACAGAATAATGATCGGAATACTGCTCTTTTCCCTGATTTTCAGCGTCGCACGGATGCCGTCCAGTTTCGGCATCATGACGTCGATAATCAGCAGCTGAATCTCCTCCCTCTCGAGCATCTGGATGGCCTGCATGCCGTCATATGCTTTCAGCACATGATAGCCCTCCTGGGTCAGATAAATCTCAATGGCGTCTACAATCTCTCTATCATCATCACATACTAAAATGTTGTACATTTCTTCTTTCTCCACCTTTCATTTTTTCTTTTCCGGCACTTTTTTTCCGCGCCGGACCTCCCACATGATTCAAAGATGATTGTACCGCAAATTCCCTCAAGTTGCCAGATGTCTTTTGTTTTCATCCTTACTGTACCAAAGGAATCTTTAGGTCCGCAAAGGAAAATCTTAAGTTTCTATAAAGTTTTGTCTGTGAATTCAGAGCTCAAACATTTTTTAGACAATTGCAATTATTTTCTTAGCACATCCTGCTTGCCGTCTATGCGGATCTCAATAATTTAAAGATCATCAACGACCGGTACGGGCATGAAGAAGGGGACTTCTCCATCCGCCTTGTCGGACAGTTTCTGCAGGATTCCATCGGCAAACGCGGTGTCTGCGGACGCATCGGCGGCGATGAATTCGCATATCTTGTTCCGTGTTCCGACGAAACAATGTCCAGGGATCTGTACCGGACGCTGCACTCCGCATTCGACATTTTTAATAGAACGAACGAAAAAGCATATAATATTACCGTTTCCACCGGCTTTTATCTGCTTCCGAAAGACATGGATTCCACACTTCCGGAGATGCTCGCGCATGCGGATGCAATGCTTTACGAGGAGAAACAGAAACGAGATAAGAATGTTGCGAAAATTTTACCAAAATAGGAATTGATTTTTTTCTGGAAAGCAGTTAGAATACTTGAGGGATGATTTTTGAATCCCGTATTTCAAGCGAAACAGACCGGCAAAAACGGCTGTTTGATCAAAAAATTTCTAAAAAAAGGCAGGTGAACAGAATGGATAGTTGTGATTCTCATGGGCGAAGTACCAGCATAGGACGGGAACCGGAAAATATGCAGGATGACGGCCATCCTTCTGTCCTGCTTTAATCTTAAATATTTTCCCTTCTTATCCTATGAAAACCCGAAGTAAGACACATGATCCAAACCAGTTTTGAAACGTAATTCTCTGGTTCTTTTTTCGTGTGCTTTTACTGCCCTGTGAGGGTTCCAACATGCTTTTTCGCACCGACAGCACGCATGTTTTTTTCTGCTGTCAAAAAAAAGAATGGAGGATAACGAAAAAATGGAAAAACGAGTACAGGATTATACCCAGGAGATCCTGGATACAATCCGCAGTAACTCTTCTCCGGCTGTCATGGGCAGCCGCCTGGAAGATTACCACGAAAATGACCTGGCAGATGTTCTGCCGCTTTTAACGGTTCCGGAGCGATGCAAACTGTACCGCATTCTGGACACGGACATGCTGTCCGATATTTTTGAGTATGCTGAATCCGACAACGTAGCCGAGTACCTCGAAGAGATGGATGTCAAAAAAGCCGCTTCCATCCTCTCCAAAATGGAGACCGATGCACTGGCCGAGGTTCTGCAGAAACTCGACAAAGCAAAGAAAAAACTTCTGATCGAACTGCTCGATCCGGAAGTACGCCACGATATTGAGATGATCGCCTCCTTCGATGAAGATGAAATCGGTAGCCGCATGACGACAAACTGCATCATCATCCGCGAGGATCTGAATGTCAAACAGGCGATGAGCAGCCTGATCGATCAGGCCGCAAAGAACGACAACATCTCTACCATCTTTGTTGTCAATGCGCAGCAGAAATTTTACGGAGCGATCGATCTGAAAAACCTGATCATCGCAAGACGCGACGAGACGCTCGAGGATCTGACCGTAACTTCTTACCCGTACGTATATGCAGAGGAGCCGATCAACGAGTGTATCGAAGAACTGAAGGATTATTCCGAGGATTCTATTCCGGTCCTCGACAATGACAACCGCCTGCTCGGTGTCATCACATCATCAAACATCATCGACCTGGTTGATGATGAGATGGGTGAGGACTACGCGATGTTCGCAGGTCTGACCGCAGAGGAGGATTTAAAAGAGCCGTTAAAAGACAGTATGAAAAAACGTCTTCCATGGCTGATCATCCTGCTCGGTCTTGGCATGCTGGTTTCTTCTGTAGTCGGTATTTTCGAACAGGTTGTCACAACCCTTCCGATCATCATGACCTTCCAGTCCCTGATCCTTGACATGGCCGGAAACGTTGGTACCCAGTCCCTGGCTGTTACCATCCGTGTCCTGATGGATGAGTCCCTGACCGGAAAACAGAAATTACAGCTTGTTTTCAAGGAAATGCGCATCGGTTTCTGCAATGGTCTTCTGCTTGGTGTTCTGTCCTTTGCTGTCATCGGACTTTTCATCTTCTTATTCAAGGGAAAGACCATGATGTTCGCATTTTCCGTTTCCGCCTGCATCGGCATCGCACTGCTGCTGGCAATGCTGATTTCCAGTGCCGTCGGCACCTGCATTCCGCTGTTCTTCAAAAAGATCCACATCGATCCGGCGGTTGCTTCCGGTCCGCTCATCACGACGGTCAACGACCTTGTCGCTGTCGTTACATTCTATGGCCTGAGCTGGCTGTTCCTGATCGAGATGCTGCATCTCGCAGGCTGATCTTTTGATACGACTGAAAAATTTTTAAGAGGCAGATATCAACTTTTTCTGGTTTCGGAAAAAGCTGATATCTGCCTCTTATCTTTTCTCTTCCCTTCTTTACATTCCAAACAGAAACCGATATAATAGCAGGTAACGGTGCTTTTATGCTTTGACGTTTCACAGTGCCGCAAATATTTTGAAATGAGGGTTTTTGAAAACATGATTGTCAATCTCATCACCACAGTCTACAACTTTCTCTGGGGCGATCTTTTTACGATTCCGCTCCCGGGCGGCGGCAGTCTCGGAATCTCCCTTCTGATTCTTCTGCTGATCCCAACCGGCATCTATTTTACGATCCGGACACGTTTTCTTCCTATCCGTCTGTTCCCGGACATGATCCGTGCCCTGTCGGAAAAGAAAAATGAAAAAAGCAGCCTTTCTTCTTTTCAGACACTGATCGTTTCCACCGCAACGCGTGTCGGTATGGGAAATCTGGTCGGCGTTGTCGCTGCAGTCTCCGCCGGAGGCGCAGGTGCTGTGTTCTGGATGTGGGTGACGGCTATCATCGGCTCGTCTACCGCGTTTATCGAAGCTACGCTCGCACAGCTTCACAAAGAAGAAGATCCTCTGTACGGCGGCTACCGCGGCGGTCCTGCCTACTACATTCACGATCTGGTTGAAGACCACCTCAAGAAGAAAAAACGATACGTTCTGCCGGCTGTTCTGTTTGCCATTGCCGGTCTGATCTGCTGGTGCGGTATCAGTCAGGTAATCAGCAACTCCGTGGCTTCTTCTTTTAAAAATGCATTTTCCATTCCGCCGCTTTACACCAGTATCATGCTGGTGATTCTTTCTGCAATCATCGTACTGCGGAAAAATGCAACCGTAAAGGTGCTGGATTTTATAGTTCCTGTCATGGCAGTCTGCTATTTCTTTATCACACTGTTTATCATCGCAGTCAACCTCCGTCAGATTCCTTCTGTGTTTGCACGCATTTTTGAGGAAGCCTTCGGACTTCGTCAGATGGCAGCCGGCGGTTTTGGTGCTGTTCTGATGAACGGTGTAAAGCGTGGTCTGTTTTCGAATGAGGCCGGTTCCGGCTCCGCTCCATGCGCCGCTGCCGCCGCAGAATGTGACCGCCCGGCCAAAGCAGGCCTTGTACAGGCGCTCGGCGTTTTCGTTGACACGATCGTCATCTGCAGCTGCACCGCAATGATCATGCTGCTCGCACCAAAGGATCTGATTGATGGCCTTTCCGGCATGGATCTCTTACAGACCGCCATGCAGTATCATCTGGGAAAATTCGGTGTGATTTTTATCGCACTTACGCTGTTTTTGTTCAGCTTTTCCACGTTCCTCGGCATTTTGTTCTATGCAAGAAGCAACGTTGCCTACCTGTTCGGTGACAAGTGGTGTTTCCAGACCGCTTACAAGGTTCTTGCACTTGTGATGCTGTTTATCGGCGGTATTGCCGCATACACTTTTGTGTGGGATCTTGGTGATGTCGGCATCGGACTGATGACAATTTTCAACATTATTGCACTGTATCCACTTGCAGGCGAGGCACTTTCTGAGTTAAAATCATATGAGGAGTCGAAGAAATCGTAAATCCTGTGGATTGCTGTTTCGGACCGAAAAATGGGTTTTTGAAAAAGGAGGTTTTTACACATGATCATTGAACCATCAAACTACACGTATGAGACAATGCCGGACTACACAGACGCGGTAGACGGCGCCGTGGAAATTCCGGTGACCGGAGAGGAAATTGAGATCCGCTATGCGCATGAAGTTGTCTACGACGAGGCACACAATCTTCATCTGGAAATTTTCACACCATTCCAGATGGCGCACCCGGAGCGCACCTGGCCGTGCATCACATTTATTCAGGGATCCGCCTGGATGAAACAGTATGTCTACCAGAAGGTCGGCATGATCGCCCGTCTGGCGCAGCGCGGCTACGTTGTTGCAATCGTCGAATACCGTCACAGCGGAATCGCACATTTCCCAGCGCAGATCATCGACGCAAAAAATGCGGTACGTTTTCTGCGTGCGCATGCGGAGGAATACAAGCTGAATCCATCGCAGATGTTCCTGATGGGAGATTCTTCCGGCGGACAGGTTTCTTCCGTTGCCGGCATGACCGCAAAGAGCGGAAAACTTGACGAGCCGATCAATGAGGAAAGCTGCGAGGTATGCGGTATTATCGATCTGTACGGAGCTGTTGATGTGACACTGCCGTACGGCTATCCGATAACGCTGAACCATCAGAAACCAGACAGCCCGGAGGGCATGCTGATGGGCTATGACATTACCGAGCATCTTGAGGAGGCTAAGGCAGCCTGCTCCAAAACATACGTGAACGAGGATTTCCCGCCGATGCTGATCGCACACGGCACCAAGGACACGATGGTGTTCTGCCAGCAGAGTGTCGATCTCTACCACGCATTAAAGGATGCCGGAAAAGATGTACAGCTGTATCTTCTTCGCGGCGCAGACCACGGCGGTGCCGCATTCTGGACCGAGGAAATGATTACCGTTTACGATAACTTCTTCAAAAAATGTTTAGGTGAATGACATGAGAATTGCTTACTGCGAAGATGAACCGGCGCAGCGTTCCCGGATGGAACTGCTGCTCCGCACCTTTGCGGAGCGAAAAAGGCTTGCTCTGACCGTGGAAGCCTTTTCAGACTCCGCCGCTTTTCTGTTCCAGTATCCCGGCTCGTATCCGTTTGATCTCATCTTTCTCGATATTGATCTCGGCGGAATGGACGGCATGGCGCTGGCGCGGAAAATCCGTGAAACGGACAGTGAGGTGCCGATTCTCTTTCTGACGAATCATAAAGAATATGTTTTCGAAGGATATGAGGTGCAGGCGTTCCGGTATCTCTTAAAGCCGGTGACAGAGGATACACTGTTTCCGCTGCTCGAGGAGCTGCAGGCGATGCGCGGACAGGAAAAGCCGCATCTGCTGCTTTCACTTGGCGGGGAGACGCAGAAGCTGTTTCTCTCCGACCTGCTTTTTGTGGAATCCGATAATCATTATCTGACGCTGCATACAGCCGCCGGAATGGAAACTTTTAAGAAAAATCTGTCGGAGTTCCGCGAAGAACTTTCTGCCGCATGGCAGGCTTCTGGTGAGACGGGGGAATGTTTTGCGGCCGCACACCGGAGTTATCTTGTGAATCTCGCTCATGTGGAGCGGATCACGCGGACGGAATGTCTCTTGTCGGACGGAACAAAAATTCCGGTCAGCCGCGGATGCTATGCATCACTCAACCATGCGTTCCTGCAGTTTTACCGGCCGAATGCGTTTTAAAGGTTTTGCATTTTTTAATTTCCAATTCCGAACGAACCGAGGTGATGTTTCATGGCGCACATTCCATTTTTATCCCATTATCTGGAACGCAAAAATATCGAATACCAGAACCAGCTTCTCGCCCGCCAGGTCGAGGAAGTGCAGAATATCTATCTGACAATGCGCGGCTGGCGCCATGATTACCACAATCATCTGCAGTCAATGAAGGCATATGTTGAGATGGGACAGTATGATAAGCTGCAGGAATATCTCGGGCTGCTCGAAAATGATCTCGATCAGGTCAACCAGCTCTGCGACTCGGGGAATGTGAATCTCGATGCGATTTTAAATTCCAAAATTTCACTCGCCGAAAAGAACGGCATCCGCGTGGATTACAAGGCAGCCTGCCCGGCCAATCTTACGGTGAGTGATATTGATCTCTGCGCGCTGATCGGAAATCTGATTGACAATGCGGTGGAAGCATGCGAGGGCCTTGCGGATCCCTATATCCGGCTTTATATTGGTGTGCTGAAAAACCAGCTGTATATTTCCGTTACGAATGCAACAAAGGATACTGTGCGGAAGCTGGACAGCGAGTATATCACCACGAAGCGCGGAAATCACGGGCATGGGCTGAAACGGATCAATCTTGTTGTGGAAAAGTACGAAGGATATATCAACCGGCAGAACGAGCCCGGCGTTTTCGTGACGGAGATTATGCTGCCGCTGTAAAAAGCTCTTTCCAGAATTTTTTGATTTTGTCCGATGATTCTACAGAAAAATTTTGCAGAACGTGAACACTTTTTTTTGCTGTTCGCGTTCTTTTTTGTTCCATTTACGTACTTTTCCCCCGTGTTTTGCATGAATATGGTAGGATAACTACAGTTCACGAAAGACATGTGACAGAGGAGGTCTTTATGTATTCATTATGGTCTAACTACATTTATATTCATCGGGAGCTGTGGCATTACAGCAAAAAGCCGTTTCTCTTTCAGGCACTCGAAATCGTCTCACAGGTGCTCACCGGCTTTTTCGGGATTCTGCTTCCTGCCGGGATTCTCCTGTTTCTGGAACAGAGCAGCGGCTTTTCCGGATTTGCACTTGGAACGCTCGTTCTCTTTCTTTGCTATGCCGTTGTTTTTGTCAGCCACACCTTTCTGCAATCGCGGAACGCCTGGCAGTATACCGAATTCCGGACCGGCTTTTTTACGCGCCGCCTTCTCTGTCATTTCATGCAGATAGATTATGCGGTTCTGACAGAACCAAAAACGCTGCAGCTCGCCGAAAAAGCCGTCGGAGCCACCTGCAGCAACTGGGTCGGCGTGGAAGGCATGTTCCGATACGATGTCACAATTTATTCTTCGTTTCTTGGGCTGATTCTCTACGCAGGACTGATCGGAACCGTCCATCCGGCTATCATTCTTCTGCTGCTTGTGCTCTCGGTTCTGCAGTTTCTCAGCTACCGCCGCGCGGCTTCTTACGAAGTCCGCCGCAGAGACGATCTGTCTGAAATTGAAGTATCGCAGCGCTATTTCCAGAAACAGTCGTACAACACATCCGCCGGAAAGGATATCCGTCTGTATCAGCTGAACGGATGGCTCGATGGTGTTTATCGCCAGCTCAACAAGCGGTATCAGAAAATTCTGTTCCGCATCCGCAGCGCCTACTTTGCAAATGATCTGCTGACACTTACACTACAGCTTCTGCGCGACGGAATCTGCTATGGCTTTCTGATTTACCGTCTATCCCACGGCACGATGACCGTATCCGGCTTTGTGCTTGCGCTCGGTGCCGTCTCCGGTTTTTCTTCATATTTTAACGAGATCACCGCCGCGCTCTCCAAATCCGTGCTCTGTCTCGAGCAGATCCGCTGGCTGCGGGAATTCTTCGATCTTCCGTTCCCGGCCGGCCACACGCTGCCGTTCCGTCCGGAACTTGCGGAAGAAAAACCGCTGGAAATCTGCTTTTCCCACGTCTCGTTTTCCTATCCGGGCGGCGATAAAAGGATCCTCGATGATGTCAGTTTTACACTCCATGCGGGCGAGCATACGGCACTTGTCGGCATCAACGGCGCCGGAAAATCCACAATTGTCAGGCTGATCTGCGGGCTATATCAGCCGACGGAAGGGAACATCACCATTAACGGCATTCCCCTTGGCAGTCTGAATCCGGCGCAGTATTACAAAGCAATCGCAGCGGTTTTTCAGGACCCGTTTGCACTTTCGTTTTCGATTGCAGAAAATGTGAGCTGCTCCCCGCTGGAAGAGACCGATCGTAACCGTTGCCGAGAAGCACTCATCCGCGCCGGACTCTGGGAAAAAATTGCAAGTCTGCCGCAGAAAGAAGAAACCTATCTTGGCAAGGATATGGCGGACGACGGCATTACGCTTTCCGGCGGTGAAATGCAAAAACTGATGATGGCGCGGGCACTCTATAAAAATTGCCATCTGCTCCTGCTCGATGAGCCGACGGCTGCGCTCGATGCAATCTCGGAAAATAAAATGTACGAAACCTACAGCACACTGCTGAAAAATAAGACTGCGCTTTTCATCTCGCATCGTCTTGCATCGACACGCTTCTGCGATACGATCCTGTTTCTCGAAAACGGAAAGATCAAAGAATGCGGAACCCACGATGAGCTGATTGCCCTCGGCGGATCGTATGCGCATATGTTTGCGGTGCAGAGCCAGTATTATCAGGAAACGGAGGAAGATATCTGATGAAAATGAAAGAACGGTTTCATGCCATCTGCCGCTTTTTAACTATGGTGAGCCAGGGCAATCACCGCGTGCTGTTCTGGCTTCTCGGAAGCGCTTTTGCAGCTGCAACGCTGCCGTATCTCTCCTTGTTTTTCTCGGCGCGAATTTTGAATTTACTGCTTGCAAAGTCGTACCGCGCCTGTCTGTATACTGTTGTCGTCTTTCTGCTTACGCAGTATGGGCTGGGATTGTTTGAAAAAATCTGCCGTCAGTATCTCGACGGCCAAAAAGAACTCTGTCTTGCACGCACGGAACAGAAAATCACCGCAAAGGCGCTGGAGCTGGAGTTTGAGAAATTCGAAAAAACAGAGACGATGGATGCCATCCGGCGCACCAACGTCTCCTCCATGGGATCGGGAAATGTGGGTGACCAGCTCATTGTCATTCATACGCTGATCACTTCCCTGCTCTCGGTTCTCTATGCCCTGTTTTTCCTGCTCCGTCTGTTTCTTCTGTCCGACAGCAGCAGGAAGAACTTTTTCACCTCGCCGTTTTCGATGCTTGCACTGCTCCTGCTCTGTGGTGTACAGCTTGCACTTTCCTCCCGCATCAACCGCAGGAGTACGCAGAAAAAGATAGAGCTGAACCAGGGCAACGACCATTCCAACTCGGTTGCCAATTATCTCGTTAATGTGATGCTTGAAGAACGGCGCGCGGACGATATCCGCATCGGTCATCTCGATCATTTTCTCGACGTACAGTTTGGAAAAGCCATGGAACACTTTCTGCCGATGTACCTCGACTTCGCCCGCTTCTCCGCCATCACAGACGGAAAAAACGCGCTGCTTTCGCTCCTTTCCAATTTCGCTGCGTACCTTGTGATCGGCGCCAGGGCTCTGTACGGCGTTCTCCCCATTGGGGATGTTCTTCTGTATGCCGGTTCCGTGACACGCGCCATGAGTGATCTTCAGACATTTCTCGCAACCGGATCGGAGTTCGACTATATCAATTCCTATCTCTCGACCTATGAGGATTTCATTGCGCAGCCGTCTATGGCCTACGACGGTACACTGCCGATTGAGAAACGCGACGACGGCCAGTACGAATTTGCGTTCCACGATGTCTCATTCTCTTATCCCGGTACGAATATTCCGGTACTCGAACATGTGACACTGTCCTTTGCCGTCGGCGAAAAAACCGCCCTCGTTGGCCGTAACGGAGCCGGAAAGACAACACTCATCAAGCTGCTCTGCCGCCTGTATGAGCCAACTTCAGGTTACATCACCCTGAATGGCATTGACATCCGCAAATATAGCTACAAAGAGTACACGCAGGCATTCTCCGTCGTTTTCCAGGATTTCCACCTGTTTTCCCTCCCGCTCGACGAAAACATCGCCGCCGGAACCGAGATTGATGAAGCTGCTTTGCAATCCTCTCTTGCAAAAGTCGGTCTCACCGACCGTGTACAGCAACTCCCGCAGGGCGTCCGCACCCGCCTTTACAACAACAACGGCTCCGGTGTCGACCTTTCCGGCGGCGAGGCCCAGCGCACCGCCATCGCCCGCGCCCTCTACAAGGATGCCCCGTTCGTCATCCTCGACGAGCCGACCGCAGCCCTCGACCCGATCGCTGAGGCCGAAATCTACAAACAGTTCAGCCAGATGACCGCCGGTAAAACGGCTGTCTACATCTCCCACCGCATGAGCAGCTGCAAATTCTGCGACCGCATCATCGTCCTCGACCACGGCCGCATCGCCGAAGACGGAACCCACGACACCCTCCTCGCAAACCACGGCATCTACGCCAATCTTTACGAAACCCAGGCCCAATACTACACCTGAGTCCTCACCCTCCCGTCCCCCACAACGTAAATGGGAGTCAGAAAAACACAACCCCTGGCAGTTCGTGCTAAGAACTTCCAGGGGTTGTGTTTTTCTGGCTCCCCTCCACTTATTTCAGGAATGCAAACGGCTCCTCATCATGAATAAAATGCATCAGATGATAAGAACACATAATTGCTACATTTTCTTCCTTTAAGATTCTCTTTGCCTCCTCGCGGTCAGCAAGGACAACTTCGATCACTTCGCTCTCTTCGAGGTATTTGCGGCTGATCTCGCCCTCGCACCAGCCGTAAACGGCAGAGCATGCTTCATCGGTCAGGCCGATTGTGGTGAAGAACGGTTTCTCGTAGCAGGGATCTACTTTCAACGGGTGAAACGTAAGACCGGTCTCCTCATGCATCTCGCGCACGGCAGCCTCATGGAACTCCTCGCCCGGTTCCACCAGGCCTGCCGGGAATTCGTAAATGTAGTCATCAATGGAAACGCGGTACTGGCGCACCAGGACAATTTTGTCGCGCTTTTCCCCGTACAGACTGTACATCAGCACGCCGTCCGGCGTATTTTTTCTTGTTTTGATCTTCATCTGCTCGATGGATTTTGCGCGGGAAGCCACATAATAGCGGAAGTGATGGTTTACTTTGTTTGTTCCTTCCACCAGGTAAAGATTTACGAACGGATTTTCCGTCTGTTTTGTGATTTTTTCAACATTCGGCATAAGTAACAACCTCTTTCTTTTCTCTTTTACTGGTCAAAATCTGTCTCAAACACGCCCTCCGGGGTGCGCATCGTCAGCACGCCGAGGTTGAATTCATCATCCATCACCGTGATGTGGTACTCGAAAATCACATCATCATCAAATTTCGATAATACCACATAGGAACCGTTCTCTTTTCCCTCGATCTGGTCGCAGATGTCATCGTAAACATCGCTTCCCGAAATCGGCCGCGGATAGCCGGATTCTTTAATTTTCTTTTCAATCATTTCATATAATTCGTTCATGTTCTGCCCTCGTTTTTCTTTTTATCGGTTATGTTTCATTGTACCACGAAAAGACCCGCGGGGACAATCCATTGCGGCGATTCACCGTGAACTTTTTTTATTTTCATACATCTTCTGGTCCGCCTGTTTCATGATGACGGATTCCGAGATTTCCATGTTTTCCCGGACCATTCCGCCGACGGTGCCGTTGATTCTGTTGTACGCCGTCATGATGCCCTCTGCACCGCTCTCCTCAATACATCTGCGGAACGGCTCGAGATACAGCTCATATTTATTCCGCGGGTCAATCGAAGAGTTCTTCCAGCCGCGGCCGACCTCGGTGTTGTTTCCATAGAAGTGTTTCAGGGTTGATGCACAGCGCAGATATTTTGGATCGTCGCCCTGCATTCCCTCGATGTAAGCGCCGGCCATTTTTCCGGTCAGCACAGGGTCCTCGCCGTAGCCCTCCTCGTTTCTTCCCCATCTCGGATCACGCTCGAGGTCAACGGTCGGTGCCCAGCGGCTGCGGGAAGGATGTCGTCACGTCCGGCTTTCCTTTACGATCTCAACCGCCTCTTTCACCAGCTCTTCAATGCGGTCGAATTCGTTGTTTTCAATCATCATATTTTTTACCATCCAGCTTCCGCCGCATGCTGCGATGCGGTCGTATGCCAGGTATTCTCTTACATTCTGCGGGTTGATGCCGCCGGTCGGCATGAATTTCATCATGGTGTACGGTGCTGCGATGGCACGGATGTATTTCAGTCCGCCTGCCGGTTCTGCCGGGAAGAATTTCACCATGGTGAGCCCAAGACCGATCGCCTGCTCCATCTCAGTCGGGGTCACGATGCCCGGGATCACTGGTACTTCGTGTGCCTGGCACCATTTTACTACCTCCGGGTTGAGGCCCGGGCTGACGATAAATTTTGCTCCGGCTTTCACGGCGCAGTCCGCCTGCTCGATTGTGAGCACAGTTCCGGCTCCCACCAGCATCTCCGGGAATTTTTCGCTCATAATGCGGATGGATTCTTCTGCCGCATCGGTGCGGAAGGTCACCTCGGCGCAGGCAAGTCCGCCCTTGCAGAGAGCTTCGGCAAGCGGCTCTGCTTTTGCTGCATCCTGTAAAACGACAACCGGCACAATGCCGTATGTTCCAAGCTGTTCGAGAATCTGATTCATGATAGCTGTTCCTCCGTTTTGATCTTTATCTGAAAATTATTCTGCATTCTGTTTTTATTTTATTCCCTTGTATCATAACCGGACAGGTTATTTTTTTCTATTGTGCGGATTGCCGAATACATTGTAAAACTTGCTGTTTTGTGATATGCTGGGAATTGTTGTTATGGTTCAAAAATATCATTTTTTTGCAAGGATGCTTTTATTATGAAAGAAAAACTGCAGACGAAATTTGCCACCCGGCAGTACATGATTTCGGATACGTTTGAGTTATACTATTACAGCACCGACGATGTGCCCGGCGTAAAAGAACATACGCATACGCATTATGAGTTCTATCTCTTTCTCGAAGGGGCGATCTCACTGGAAATCGACGGAGTGCTCTACACACCGACGCCCGGCGATCTTCTTCTGATTCCGCCCGGCGTGCCGCATCATCTGGTGATGCACGACCTGTCTGTGCCGTACCGCCGCTTTGTGTTCTGGGTCAGCGCCGCTTTTGCAGAACAGCTCCGCGCCCGTTCCGCCGACTACGTTTACCTGATGGAATACGCTGCCGAAAATCAGAAATATCTGTTCCCGCTCGATTCCGTCGAGTTCAACACGATCCAGTACCGCACCATCCGACTGATTGAGGAAATGCGGTCCGATCATTTTGGAAAAGAGACGCAGATTTTTCTCTACGTCAGCGACCTGCTGATGCAGATCAACCGCACGGTGTATGAACAGCACCACCCGCTCACCCGGAAGGCGCAGCTTTCGCTGTATGAACAGCTCTGTTTCTATATTGATGAGCACCTGTCCGAGGATCTGTCGCTCGAACGGCTGGCGGCGGAACTTTTTGTGAGCAAATATCACATTGCACACGTTTTCAAGGATGAAATCGGCATGTCGATCCACCAGTACATTTCCAAAAAGCGGCTGGCAAGGTGCCGTGAAGCGCTGCTCGGCGATGTACCGGTCACGAAGGTGTATCTGCTGTTCGGATTTCACGACTATTCGAGTTTTTACCGCGCGTTTAAAAAAGAGTACGGGATCTCGCCGAAGGATTTTAAAGAACTGCATACCGTTACCAGCGATTAACACGGTCGTTCCAAATGCACTGTTTACTTTGTACTTTTCAGGAGGATTTTTAATATGTTTCAGATGTGGGGAAAATTAGTGGAAAACAATCATATTCTTCAGGATCTTACCGTCTGCATCGACGATGAGGATACCAGAACGCACAAGGTCTTCCGTGCGCTCGATGAAATCTGTGATGCCTGGAATCTGGCGAAGCCGATCTGGCTCGATACGAATATTTCGGAGTTTAAACGGAGATCGAAAACACGGTTCACACAGGATAATTTTATTGAATCGCTGGAGTTTGATTATCTGGAAATTCAGATTACAGAGGAATAATGTTCTCTCGTTTTTGCAGCGAATAAAGCAAATGCAAAAGCCGGGCATCCGGCGGAACTTGGGAGCGGCTGTTCTTGCAGTCCCCTCTGCGGTTCCGTCGGATGTCCGGCTCTTTTTATGTATTTTGTCCCTGGATTTGTATCCCTTTTATACCACGCGGTTTTCCATGCCGCCTTCCAGGTACGAAGCAATATTTTTCTGCACCAGCCCGATCAGGCGCGTGCGGGCTTCCTTCGATGCCCAGGCGATGTGCGGCGTGATGTACAGGCGGTCGTCGTCCGCCATTTTCAGTAACGGACTGTCACTGCGGATCGGCTCGCTGGAAAGTACATCGAGCGCTGCTCCGGCGATCAGGCCCTCGCGCAGGGCACAGCAGAGGTCACGCTCATTCACGATCGAGCCGCGGCCGACGTTGATCAGAATTGCGTTCCGCTTCATGTTGGCAAACGTTTCGATATTCATCAGGTTCTCGGTCGCCTCATTTAACGGGGCGTGGATGGAAACCACATCAGAATCCTTCAGCAGACGATAGAGATCGACCCGCTCGTAGTCCGGATCGTCGTGTGTACCGGAGGTGGAGTAATAGATCACACGGCAGCCGAATGCCTGTGCAATCGAAGCCACTTTTCTGCCGATCGCGCCAAGGCCGATGATGCCCCACGTCTTGCCCTCCAGCTCGGTGAACGGTCTGTCCATGCAGGTGAAAAGACTGCTGGCGGCGTAGCTGCCGTTTTTTACGTAATCATCGTAATAACGGAGTTTTTCTGCCAGATAGAAGTACATCGCAAAGGTGTGCTGGGCCACGCTGACGGTGGAATAGCCGGCGACGTTCGTCACGGCGATGTTGTGGCGCTTCACATAATCGAGATCGATGTTGTTGATGCCGGTTGCGGTGACGCAGATCAGTTTCAGGTTCTCCGCGCCGGACAGGGTGCGGCTGCACATGCGCACCTTGTTGCAGATGACGATATCCGCCTCCCGCACACGCTCCGGGCATTCCTCCTCCGTTGTTTTTTCATATACTGTCACTTCTCCAAAACGGGAAAAGCCGGACAGATCCATGTCCTTTCCCAGTGACTCTGCCTCAAGAATTACAAGTCTCATGTTGGTTCCTCCTTTTGCAGATGATGATTCTGCTTTATCCGGGAAAGCAGTGCCGCCTGTCTGTTTTGAAAGACGGCACTGCCTGAAATATTTTTATCTTAGATACCTGCGGACTGCCGATTCGGAAATATGGTCATGTCGATATGCCATGCTCCCCGGCCTGATCCCCTGGTATTTACACGTATTCGCTGATAATCTCCCTCATCAGCTTCTCTTCCTCGGGCGTCAGCATTCCGGCAAACCTGCTCTCGGCCGCGGCGGTCTGGCGGATGCCCTCCCTGACTTTCGAAATCCTCGCTTCTTTTTCCGGATCTGCGAACAGTTCATTCCGCTCTTTGGCGGACTCGCTTCCCGCAGTCTGCGGTTTTGCTTTCGCCGCTCCGGTTCCTGCCTGTGCCATGGTTTCCGCCTGCACCGGCTGCCGTTCGGTCTGCTGTACGGTTTCCAGCACCGCACTCTGTTTCGTCGCTGCAAACTCATTTTCCAGATAGTCTGTCCAGCCGTTCAGCAGAATTTCCTCTTTTCCGCCGAAATCCAGACAGAGCCGGAAAAAGACAAGGCCTCCGGCGAGCGCGGTGCCCGTTCCGAGGTAGCGCATCAGCTCCGCCTCTCCATAACGGTATCGGTAGATCGCCCACAGCGAAAGAATCGACAGCGCCAGAACCGTGAGGATCATATTCTGGCTTCCGCGCAGAAGCGTCGGGACTGCCATTCCCGCTGACCTGCCCTGTGCAATCTGGCTGCGCATAAACGCCCCGGCATTCGAAAAGGGATGCGCTTTTCTCTGACACGTTTCCAGCACCGACCTGGTCCATTTCGACTTTGGTTCCTTCAGCCTTCCGAGATCGCGGATGGCCCGGGTGTAGAAACGGTTATTCCAGAACAGGCACCACACACCGGCGATTCCTGCTGCTATCATTGCGTATAAGAACACATTTTGTTTCACACAAAACTCCAGCATTCTTATTCCCCCTGATGATTTTTGAATTTGCCTGTCATGATCATATGCCGGTGCTCCCGTTCCGTTGCGGTGCATCGGCGGATGCCGCGGCAGAATTTGCGCGCACAGGATTCTTCCGCAGGCATATCGGCAGTGGAGACGTGTTACAGTTCCCAGGTACCTGTGAACTGTAACATTCGCAGCCCTCATTGAAAATTTTGCTTCGCAAAAGTAGGGCTGCTCACACCTGAATCACTTTCTTACGCAGCAAAACAGCAAGTGTTTTACTGCTGAGCAATCCGTAGTGAGAATCTTCTTGTTCCGATGTGCCACAGTATAGCACTGCCGGAAAAATTTGGAAACAAAAAACGTTCGTCAAATTCTTTGTGATTCTGTGCTTTTTCGCGTGAATTTTTATTTTTCGTTCCTTCAGGGGACTGCTTTCGTGCCGGTTCGCGTGGTTTCGCTGGTTTTCGCCTGCCCGTTTGTCGATTTTTTCTTCTTGCTTTTTTTAGATTACAGGCGTTTTACCATTTCCTGCAGCAGGTTGACACAGTGGCGGGCTGCCTCGCTCTCAAAGGTCGGGTAGTCCATTGTTGCGCTGTCGTCTGCTTTGTCGGAGATGGCGCGGAGTACGACGTATGGAATCTTGTTCAGATAAGCGCCCTGCGCAATCGCAGCGCCTTCCATCTCGGCGCAGGAACCGTTGAATTCCTCGATCAGATGGTTTTTCACTTCTTTGCTGGAAATAAACTGGTCACCGCTGACCACGCGTCCGCGGAATACCTGGATTTCCGGATTGACTTCCTTGCAGACTTCCTCTGCCACCTCTGCGAGGTGCTCGTCTGCCGGGAAGCTCAAAACGCCCATCTGCGGAATCTCGCCGAGCGGGTATCCGAAGATGCGCACATCCATGTCGTGCTGAACAGCATCGGTCGAGATCACGATATCGCCGATGTTGATTTCATTCCGCAGGGAGCCTGCGATTCCGGTGTTGATGACACAGTCCACGCCGTAATCATCTACAAGAATCTGCGTGCAGATACCGGCGTTTACTTTACCGATTCCGCTGCGCACAACAACCACTTCTTTTCCGTTCAGGTAACCGTGGTTGAACTCCATGGATGCTTTCGTGCGGATTGTAACGTCCGTCATCATTTCCTTTAAGCTTGCAACTTCAACTTCCATTGCACCGATAATTCCGATTAACTTCATGTTTATGATATCCTCCAATAACTTTACATGTACTCTCCGATTCTTTCTGTTCTTGCTTTTATGAAATCATTTTTGTCAGCGGTCAGCCGCTAAAGTAAGAACGGAAAACTCCGGGAGTCCATTTTCTTTTCCTTCTGGTTTCTTTGTAATTCCTGTTACAGTATACAATAAATTTGGGATCTGTGGTATCTTTTTTCTTTGCTGTTTTCGTAATCTATGGTATAATAGCAGGAACCGAAGAATTATCGTGGCTAAAGTTCACGATAATGTTCTAATTTTTTATTCACAAAGGAGGATCTTATCGATGGAATATACAACAAAAGGTACCTGTTCCAGAAAAATTCTGTTTGAGGTAGAAGACGGTAAAGTACACAACGTACAGTTCGTAGGCGGATGCAACGGAAACACACAGGGTGTTGCAAGACTCGTTGAGGGCATGGACGTAAACGAAGCCATCTCCCGCATGAAAGGCATCGACTGCAACGGACGCGGAACATCATGTCCAGACCAGCTTGCAAAAGCACTGGAACAGGCTATCCAGAAATAACTTTTTTTACGCTTGCTCTTTTTTATTATAATAACTCCCCGGGGAATGCTCACCCCGGGGAGTTTGTAATTTATCCACTTCTGTTTTTTCTTTTCTGATGCAGCACAGCTTCCCTGCCGCCTGCTTTCTTCCGGTTTTTCTTCTATATTAATAGCTCAGTCTTTCTTCCAGCCACCGGACTGCTTTATCTGTCCCATTTGTCGCAGAGACTGTTGATCTGATCAGCAAATTTCGAAAGGTCTTTGTTAGCACCGCCTTTGTTTCTTGTAATGACGGTGAGCAGCCGCTGACCAGCCGCAACGAGACGATCGAAGACGGCATTTCCGCTGCTTCTCGTGCGCAGTGTTCCAGCGTTTGCCGTTGTTTCCTTCTGGATCGGAATGCCAACGGTTTTTTCGATGAATTCATTTTCTTTCAGGTCAAATACCGTGCCGGAGAACGGAGCCATCGCCGGGTAGCGGAATTCGTCCCACAGTTTTTCTGCAAAAATTTCCGTCACTTTATCTTCGCCGTGCGTTACGAAAACGCGGTCCGGTTTTGCCCGCAGACTGCCCGCCCATTTGAGCAGTCCTTCCTGATCTGCGTGGCCGCTCATGCCCGGGAACTGGATGATGTGCGCGTTCACATGAACCTCTTCCTGGAACAGTTTCACCTCCTTCGCGCCTCCGATCAGCGCCCGTCCCAGTGTACCGACGGCCTGATAGCCGACGAAGAGAACCGTACTCTCCTGCCGCCAGAGGTTGTGCTTCAGATGATGCTTGATTCGTCCTGCATCGCACATACCGCTCGCGGATATGATGACCTTCGGGGTTTCGTTGAAGTTGATGGCTTTCGACTCATCGGATGTAATCGAGAGCTTTAAGCCCGGAAACAGAATCGGATTAATGCCCTGCGCAAGGAGCGCAGCTGCATCGGAATCGTAGCACTCTTTCTGATGATCGCGGAAAATATTGGTTGCCTCAACGGCAAGCGGACTGTCCACGTAAACCGGGAATTCGCCGTGGCCGTGAACCAGATGTTCTGCCTTAATTTCACGAATAAAGTACAGCATCTCCTGCGTTCTTCCAACAGCAAACGACGGGATCACGAGGTTGCCGCCGCGGTCGAGCGTTTCCTGAATGATTTTTGCCAGCTCCGGTACATAATCCGGTTTCGGACCGTGGCTCCGGTCACCGTAGGTGGATTCCATAATCACGTAATCAGCGCTCTCTGGGTACTCCGGGTCGTTGATCAGCGGCTGATGGATATTTCCGATATCGCCGGAGAAGAGCAGTTTTTTCGTCACACCGTCCTCTGTCAGCCACAGCTCAATGGATGCGGAGCCGAGCAGATGACCGGCATCGAGGAAACGGATCTGAATGCCGTCCGATAGTGTCACACGCTGATGATACGGAATGCCCTCCAGTAAGCGGATCACGCCGAGGGCATCCTCCATTGTGTATGGTGTGACGTAATCTTCTTTTCCCGCCCGGCGGTTCTTGCGGTTCCGCCACTCGGCCTCGGCAAGCTGAATGTGTGCGCTGTCCCGGAGCATGATGTCCGAAAGCGCTACCGTCGCCGGAGTCATATAGATTGGGCCGCGGAAGCCGTGCGCATACAACAGCGGCAGATTTCCGGTGTGATCGATGTGCGCGTGCGTGATCAATACAAAATCAAGCTGGGATGCCGGGACCGGAATTGGTTTGTTTTCGTAAATATTCGGTCCCTGTTCCATACCGCAGTCCACTAAAAACTTCTTTCCGGCAGCCTCCAGATAATAACAACTGCCCGTCACTTCATGTGTTGCTCCAAGAAATGTAAGACGCATAAGATGCCTCCTGTTCTCCCGTTTTGTTCGGGGACAAAATGTTGTCACTACGGGTCAAAACACGCGTTATGCGTTTGGCCCGTTATCGCGGCCAGCAGTCATCAAGTTCTCATGCCAGCATGGTCTTTGACGCGTTGTCCGCGAAAATAATCTGAAATTTCCTTTGTATTTTATGCTTATTCTCTCTTTTTTGATTATTATAGCATAATATCTGGCGGATTCCAACGGAATTTTAAGGCAGATTACACAACAATCTTGATATTTTTGTTCAATTATGGGCATCGGCTTGTAGAAGCGTACAGAAAAGAGGCACCGGTATTCCTGCAGTAATACCGATGCCTCACTTATCGGGGTCAGCCGATGTTCCGTATGATCACTCACACGCTGAACATAGTAACACATGATGACTCAGATCTGTGTTGTGGTTGGAAAAAGGAATTTCGACGCGTTGAAAATCCTGAAAGATCTGCGTTTTCGTCTTAATATATTCATTGTTATAAGGTTTCTATAGGGGACTGGCCCCGGGATTTTTAAGGGGTGAGGGAGTTGCAAACTACTAGTCTAAAAATTGTTTCCGTTCATTTACTCTACTCTCTTGTGCTTGTATGAATTATACTTTTGCTTGTTTTCAATATTGATATCTACATGTTAGGTGAAAAATTATTATCCAATATAGATTCCATTGGTTGAACTTCCACCATTCTCAGTAACACCACTCTTAGTACAGGAATGATAACCTCTTAAACGGTAATAATAACCTTTTTCTACTTTTATTTCCTTACTCATAAATAAAGAATCCGTATTATAGTCTACATTTTCCCACTTTTTGTAACTATAAAAACTGCCTGATCCTGTCGAACGTTCCAAATAAATATTTAATTTTACAGTTCCACAAGTAACATTACACTCTGTTCCGCCACCTATTCCAATATATCCATTACCATTATTTGTAATTCTCACAAACCCCTGATGAAGATATGTACTTCTTGCCACGCTTTGGTAATTCCCAATTGATTCTGTTTCATTTGTCAATACAGATCCATCAATTGTATTACCTAAATAATCTAATGCATCTGCCTGTACACTCACCGTATTTACAGCCAGCGTCAAAACGAGCATCGCACAAAAAAGTAAGCTTTTTAAATTCATAACCTTTTTCATACTTCCTCTTTCCCCTCGTCTCATCTACATGATATATACGTATTAATTTTAAATCAATTACATATTATACTGCATTTCATTCAAAATTTTTATCAATTCCTCTTTTTCTATTTGACCACTTAACTCATAATATCCATCTTTATATTTCCATATAACATAATAATTTTCTTCACCATTTTCAGATATTGTTCCCATTTC
The DNA here is from genome assembly GCF_003479105.1 of Blautia sp. AF19-13LB. Classification (NCBI taxonomy): domain Bacteria; kingdom Bacillati; phylum Bacillota; class Clostridia; order Lachnospirales; family Lachnospiraceae; genus Blautia; species Blautia sp. AF19-13LB. The sequence continues at coordinate 80,706 of NZ_QUGO01000005.1, read as the reverse complement.
AACCTCTACAGTGTCATCAAGCGTCTCTACTTCAACTTTTTCCCTATCTTTCCAATTACCTTGCGATAAATCTTTCTCGTTTGCTGATAATTGAAAATACACTATGTGTTCATTATATCTGTACTTGATAATAGCCACCTGTATTTCTTGTAATATAGAACTCCCGCTATATTCCATTCCTTCCGGAATATAATAAAATTCAGGTACCGCTATATGCAACTTATCCCTTATTTCTTCTTTTACCTTATCCCAATCTTCTGCTGTATATTTTCTGTCTTCTCCATTATCAACCCATGTAGTATCTCCTGAATTCCGAACCCCACTAATCGTCTCCACCAACCGAATCCGATTCGCCTCGCTCGTCATACTGGCTCCAAACACGCAAGCTCCCACAACCAACACAACACCAGCCGCCTTTGCCGTCTGTACCCAGTGTTTTGTTGTTTTCGCTCTCTTTGCAATCTTCTTCTGTCTCTCCGCCTGCTTTTCGCGTTCCACCTTTCTCTCCACGATCTGGCGGCGGATCTCCAGTGTTTTTTCTGTCGGGTTGCCTTCCGCGTCCGCGAGTCCTTCCTTCTGGAGTCGCTGCTGGAAGCGCTCGTACATTGCGTTCAGTTCTTCCTCTGAAAGTGCAGGCGCAGCCTCCGGCTCCTGTTCTGTTGCTGTGTTTCCTTCCTCTGCCTTTACAACTGCCGATTCCCCTCCCACCGTTTTCGAATCCGCAGCCATTTTTTCTTCCATCGTCTGCTCCAGTTTCTTTTTCAGCTGTTCTTCTTTTTCTATCTTTTTCATCTTCTTCCGTTCCTCGGCATTTTCCATGTTGTAACCGCTCTTGACTTTTTTTCTTCTTGAGGGGATAATAAAAGCCAAATGATATTATCAAATTCCAGGGAGGAATTCTCATGAAGCATATTGTTCTGACAGGCGGAGGTACCGCCGGCCATGTTACCCCGAATATTGCCCTGATTCCAAAATTAAAGGAAGCAGGTTATAAAATCTCTTATATCGGTTCCTACGACGGTATGGAGCGCAAGCTGATCGAAGATCTCGGCATTCCGTACTACGGAATTTCATCTGGAAAGCTGCGCCGCTACTTCGATCCGAAAAACTTTTCCGATCCATTCCGCGTCGTAAAAGGCTACTTTGAAGCAAAAAAACTGCTCAAAAAGTTGAAACCAAACGTTGTCTTCTCCAAAGGCGGCTTCGTTTCGGTACCGGTTGTCCTTGCCGCCAAAGCATGTAAAGTCCCGGCGCTCATCCATGAATCAGATATGACGCCTGGCCTGGCAAATAAGCTATGTATTCCGTCCGCTGCAAAGGTCTGCTGTAATTTCCCGGAAACCGTTAAATGTCTCCCGGAAAACAAAGCCGTTCTGACCGGAACGCCAATCCGCCAGGAACTGCTGTCCGGCGATGCGCGGGAAGGCCTGAAGTTCTGCGGATTCAATGCCGCAAAACCGGTTATTCTCGTCATCGGAGGAAGCCTCGGTTCCGTCGCTGTCAATAATGCGGTCCGTTCTATTTTACCAGAACTTCTGAAAGATTTCCAGGTGATTCATCTCTGCGGTAAAGATAAACTGGATGCATCCTTAAACGGCACCGAAGGTTACGTTCAGTTCGAGTACATCAAAGATGAGCTCCCGGATCTCTTCGCCGCAGCAGATCTGATCATCTCCCGCGCCGGCGCAAATGCGATCTGCGAAATCAGTGCTCTGGCAAAACCAAACATTCTGATTCCGCTTTCTGCCAATGCCAGCCGCGGAGACCAGATTTTAAATGCGCGTTCCTTTGAGCGTCAGGGTTACAGTAAAGTTCTGGAAGAAGAATCCGTGAATGCGCAGACTCTTCAGTCCGCAATCCGTGAGGTTTACGAAAACCGTCAGACCTATATCAATGCGATGAAGAAGAGCAGCCACACCGATTCCATCGGCCACATCCTTTCCCTGATCCAGGAATGCGAACGTAAATAGTAACTACAGAAATCCCCTTTCTCTGGCTTTGTCAGCAAAGTGCTGGCAAAGCCATTTTTTCGTCCGGGTCATTTTCACCCGCAGATTTCCTATGGTGATACCCATTTCGGATGCTACTTCCTTTTCCGAACGCTCATGCACCTTGATTTCACGCGTAATATAATAACCCGATTCATCATGATCTTTCAGTGCATCCATCACTTCCCGAAAAAAATGATTTCTCTCCTGCTTTTCTTCCTCTGCAAGCGTCGGAAGTTCCATCTCTTCCGCCCGAAGATCCTCATCCAGTTCGTTCCAGTCAAAACGTTGTGCTTTTCTTTGATAATCAATTCCCAGATTCTTTGCAGCGACACGGACCCAGCCTTCTACTCTGTCTTCATCCAGCGCATCAATATTCAGGTACAGTTTCACCATCGTTTCCTGTGCGATATCATCCGCATCGGCTTCATTGTGCACCACCTGCATTGCGGCTGAATAGGCTGTCATTACATACTTTTTATATATTTCTGAAAAGTTATTTTTGTCCATTGTTCTCCGCCCCTGTTCGTCTGTCATTGATTCTTTTTCTGGCTGCTGCCAGCCTTTTCTCAGGCCTTCAGCTCTGCCGTCACGCTCTCAATGATCTGCTCTTTTACCGCATCCTCGAGAGTTCCCTGCTTCCATGCAGCAATACCGGCATTGTCACCTTCATATCTTGGAATCAGATGCATATGGAAGTGGAATACCGTCTGTCCTGCTGCCTCACCATTGTTCTGTACCAGATTGAAGCCATCGGAATGAAGCGCTTTCGTCATGGCCGTCGCCATTTTTTTGCCGAGAATCATTGCTTTCGCTGCGGTTTCATCCGGAATTTCATAAATGTTTGCAAAATGCTGTTTTGGAAGAATCAGCGCATGTCCTTTCGTTGCCGGTCCCTGATCCAGAATGACACGGAACTCATCATCCTCATACAGTGTCGCGGTTGGAATTTCTCCGTTTGCTAATTTACAAAAAATACAATCCATGATCTTTTTCTCCTTTACTTTTTTTAATTTTTCTGTTGTTCCGAATCCCGTTCTGCACGGTTCCGAACAACTCTATTTTCTCACTATTTGTCGAAAAATGTCAAATAATGCAGAACGCTTTTTGTTGCGCGCTCCCCCTTTCAATGCTAAACTTTTGCCTAATCAAAAATCATTACCTACGCATCATAAGGAGGATACGGCTATGTCAAAAGAACCAACAACCAATTCACAGGGCTTATCGGAAGAATGTCACGCTATGATTTCCCGGATTTCACATGAGGTTCGAAATCCTGTTGCGGTTATCCACAGCTTTCATCAGCTTCTTCTTTTAGCGCATCCGGAGCTTTCCAACGATCTCTATTTTCAGAAAATCCAGGAAAATATGGCTTTTCTGAACTCCCTGCTCGATGAGCTCTCCTGCTATAATCATTCATATCGGGCGGTACGCGCTTACGTGAATCCTTATCTTCTGCTCCAGAATCTCTGTGCCGATACCGGCGTTCTCCTCGAAAAACAACAGGTTTCCATTGAACTTGTCAAGGAATCTGCCATTCCGCGCTTTGCCCTTGATACCACGCAATTTCGTCAGCTTTTTCTGAACCTGATCCGAAATGCGGCGGAAGCAATGCCTTCCGGCGGAACGATCAAAATCTCTCTCTGTTTCGACGGTGACTTTCTGACCATCCGTGTGCAGGACACTGGCTGCGGAATCCCCGCCGAGGATCTGCCGACTCTCTTTGACCTTTTTGTCACACATAAGAAAAACGGAACCGGCCTTGGACTTGCCATCTGCAAGGAAATTGTAACCGCACACGACGGCACGATTTCCGTTTCTTCCGTTCCCGGGGAAGGAAGCACCTTTACGGTCGTTTTCCCCTTTTCCTGATCCTTGCCATTCCCGGATAGAGAACCGCCATCAGGACTGCACCTGCCAGAAAACCGCCGATGTGTGCGAAGTTGTCCACATTTGAAGACTGGAATCCGACCAGCAGCGAAAGGACAGCCATGACGGCCATCCTCCGGAAGGTGAGATCCTCCAGCCTTCCTTTCCGAAATGCCAGAAGAACAAGCATCGCTCCGACAGCAGAAAAAATCGCTCCCGAAGCGCCGGCGGAAACTGCCGGTGCTTCCCCTGTTTTCATCAGGGACAGTTCATGCAGATACGAGCACAGATTTCCGACGAGTCCGCCGCCCAGATAGATGACCAGATAACGGATCTTTCCAACTGCGCGTTCTAGGTAATCCCCAAGGAACAAAAGAAGCAGCATGTTGTTGATCAGATGCTGGATGCCAAAGTGAAGAAACATACTCGTAAACAGGCGATAGTATTCTCCGCTCTCAATCAGCGGCGCATACGCCGCACCGCAGTCCATCATATGTCTGGAGCTCTCTGTCCCTCCGGTCAGTGTGACTGCAAGGAATACCAGAATATTGCATACGACGATGACCAGATTGATGCTGTTTTTTGACCTCTTCCACATACGGTCCACGATATCTTCGTTCGGATCGTAACTGTTTTTCCTTTGTTCTTCCATTACATCATTTCCTTATCTGTGCTATTTTTTTATTATAATTTAATTCACTTGTAAATGCAAGAAATCGTCAAATTTTTTTCTTTTTTGATAAACGTTTTTCGACAATTATTGACGCTTCACGACGGCTTTCGACGTTTTATGACATTATTTTTTACATTATTTCTTTTTTTAATTTTATGCATAATTTTCTTTTCTATAATATTTTTGTTTCATTCGCATAACTTTTTTCTTTGATCATTCTGCCATATTAAAAATAACGCATCCAGCGCTTTCTCCAAATCGAAAAAGTGTAATGCGTCATTTTTCTCTAATTTCTGTTTTTCTCTCCCGCCTTATACCGGTATTTCTTCCCGGCAAATGAGATATCGTCTCCATCCTCCAGCTTCTTTTTTGTCTCGCCCATCAATGGAACGCCATTCACCGTTGTTCCGTTCCGCGAATTCAGATCCAGCAGATAATCTCCCTCTTCTGTACTGACCAGCTTTGCGTGAAGGCGGCTTACCGTACGGTATGGCAGAATTACATCTGCCGCCGCTGACAGTTTTCCAATCAATGTGCTTCCGCGTTCAATCGGAATCAGCGGAAGATCAATCGGATCTATCGGAATCAGATATGCCCTTCCCTCATCCTCCGGGCTGGTCAGCAGTTCCGTTTTTCCAAACAGATCCTCTTCATGCCCCTCCAATTCCATCAGGCTGTGCATCTTTCTGTTTTCCTGTTCTTCATTCTTTTCCCATGTTTTCTCTTTTTCGACTGAGGAATCCCTTTTCCATCCCTGCTGTTCTGTATCGCTTTTCGGATTCCATGTTCTATCTTTCTGTTTTAAGCCCTTCCGATTCTGATATTCCGAAAATACATCTCCTGTTTCTCCTTGTTTCCGGATTCCTGCGGCCTTCCCATAGCTTCCTGTTTCTGTTCCCGACTGCCGCTTTTTCCATCGGCTGGCAAGTTCCAATGCCAGACTTACAATTCCCACAACAGCCGCCGCTCCTCCCAGCACCAGATACCAAACAGTTTCGGCCTGTGTCCACCGCAGTGCCAGCACACCTCCCAGAAATCCGATGCAGATCACTGCTTCCACAATATTTTTCCAGCGTCCTTCATCCTTTTCTTCCTCCGCTTCCACAAAAAAATTTTCCGCCGCTTCCGCTTCTTGTTCTCCCCAAAGTGTTTCCTCCATCTGTACAGGCGGATTTTCTTCCCTAGGACGCTCTTTTCCCTCCTGCTCCGTCGTTTCTTTCTTCTCTTTCCCTGTCTGATATAAGAGTGCCTGAATCATCTCAACCGAAAAGATCTCCGCCGAAATCTCCCGATACAGTCCATACCCGAGTACCACCGCATCCTGCTCCTGGTGATCCAGCTTCGGCAGCAGATATTCCATCAGCTCCCGGATCTGCTTCTGAAAACAGCCTGTGTGTCCCTGCTTTCCCGGCAGATAACAGAAGGAAAAGTTCTCCAGATTTGCATCTGCAAAAACCAGCTCCGGCTGCAGAACGAGACCGTCCGGTGCAAGCAGGTACTGCCCCAGTTCTTCGAGAAGATCCAGCAGCTGTTCAAACAGTTTCCGCAGCGCCTCCGCCCCAATCGAGCGCTGTTCAAACACACTCTGAAGCGACTGCTTTGATGTCACCTCATAGTAAAACAATGTTTTATCATCCATTTTCCCGATTTTGCAGTCCAAAAGCCCTGGGATTGTGTTTGTCAGCAGCATACGGATCTGATACGACGCCGTGTCCGGCTCTTTTTCCTCCTGTAAAATAACATATGTATGATTCAAATCTCTTTTATAATCAATCTGCATTTCTCCGCTTCCGTCCTTACTTCTGGTTCCAGATCTGTTTTACTGCCCGTATCTTCCGGATCGTTTTCACCGGATTGTTTCTCCTGATTTCACTCAAAACCGAATATTCCCACGCGTTCCGGCTCCAGATTGGCAGAATGTTTCCTTCTGCTTTTATCTGAATCTCTTTTTCTCTGCACACCGTCTGTACGGTCACCGGTTCAGCCGGAAGCGGTATCTGGGAAATCCACCATTCCATCCGGCTTTGGGCGGCTGCCTCTCCTTTTTCCACAGACAGGCGGCCTTCACTGGCGGCAAGCATTGTGCTTTCATATGCCGCAAATGTATACCAGCTCCGTGCGTGCACAAAAAATGTCAGCGACAGCAGAAGAAAAATCACCATCAGAACAAGCGGCACGACCAGAACTGCCTCTACCGTAATACTTGCTTTTCTCATTTTCACTTTCAAAGCATTCCGCACCTCCCCACAAATCCAAGCAGCAGAAACGGCACCAGCGGTATAGAATCCTGTTTCCGTATTTTCTTCCGCATCAGAAGAACTCCGCAGAGTACCGAACAGAGAATGAGTCCCAGCGTCAGAACGCCGAACGTCTGCCCAAATCCCAGCCAGATTCCAACCGTCAGAAGCAGAAGGCCGTCCCCGTATCCCACCTGTTCCCGTGATATATAACTGAGCGTCAGAAATCCTGCTCCCGGCAGCAGGGACAGCAGCCATTCCAGCCACGATGTCTGTTCCACCAGAATCTGCCATCCAATGCCTGCAAGGAATAAAACACCGGTCAGGACAAGGCTGATCTGCCGTTTCCTCACATCCATCCCGGCAAGAATCCCAAGATACAGCAATATAATTGCACTCTTTACTTCTTCCTGATACACAGCCGCGGCCTGCCACTCAAAATGTGATTAAATATACTTATCACATCGAGATAATGTAAGTTCTCACGAATCTTACTTACTGCTTCAGTGTGTATACTTTTGATTGACCGAAATCATATCTACTCGTAGGTCCATGTACACTCCACAGTCGTTAATTCCCGAAATAGCCTTCGGTACATACTTACATTTGCTTCCTTATGCAATCTTGTAAGTTTTTACGTCCCTCAGATTCAGTGCCGCATTGAAATCCCTGTCTTCGACATAGCCACAATGACATCGAAATGTTCTATCGGAAAGTTTTAAATCTTTCTTGATCGTTCCACAACAATGGCAGATTTTTGATGATGGATACCATCTGTCTGCAACCCGAAGTTCAATGCCATTTTCTTTGCTTTTCGCCTTCAGTTTTATTCTGAATTCGTAAAACTTCTGCGAAGCAACTGCTCTTGAAAGATGTTTGTTCTTCATCATCCCCGATACATTTAAGTCTTCAATCGTTATATAAGATGGTTTGGTTTTTACGATCTCTGCGATTGTCTTATTGATGTAATCCGTACGGATATTGTCTATTTTATGATGAAGTTTTTGTACCTTAAGTTTTTGTTTTTGTATATTCGCTCTTTGAGTGGACTCTCCTTTCTTTAGATTTTCATACTTTCGGGAGAGACATCTCTGTTCCCGAACGAGTCGTTTTTCTAATTTCTTTAATCTTGCTGATTTGTTGATATTCTTATAGGTCTTACCATTTGAAACAATGGCAAAATCCTTTAGCCCCAGGTCGATGCCGATTCCTTCGTTAGAAGGATCAGCAGTTTTGTTGTCAGGAATTTCTATAAGAGCCGAAACATAATATCTGCCCGCTTTCATGGAAACATGCCCGCTTTTTATGGTATATCCTTCTTTCGTCGTAGGAATGTATCCTTTTTCTTTGATGCGAACCCATCCAAGCGACGGGATGTTAACTCTGTGTCTCTCGCAGCGACAATCTTTCGGATTATTCTTTACGAAATACATCTTCACATCAGATCTGCCTTTCTTTTTGAACTTCGGAAAAGCACTTTCATGATCGAAGAATTTTTTAAATGCAGTTTGTCCATGATTTACCGCCTGGGTCACTGCTTTTGAGTATGCTTCCTTAATCCATAAATATTCTGGATATTGTGGAAGATATTCATGATTCAGCCAGACTCTGAATTTACTGCTGCTCATGAATTTTTCGCCATTTTGATAAAGTTCCTTGTTATGGGCCAGATAGAAATTGTAAATAAATCTACAAGTTCCTATTGTTTTATGAATCCTGACTTTCTGCTCTTCTGTCGGATGGATTTCCGTCTTGAAGCTCTTTAGCAATTTCCTCGTCCCTCTCTATTTGTTTTTTATACTTACGAAGTCCATACAATCTGCAGGAGAACACATGAAGTATGGAAACAATGTCCTGTACAAGTTCTTCCTGTGGTGATAATTCTTCATTGTTTACCACCACGATCGTTGTATTGAATTTCATACAGAATTTTTCAAACCAATCATAACCGAATCGGATAAATCTGTCTTTGTGGGTTATGATGATCGTTTTTACTTTCTGTTCCATTACTTCATCTAATAATTTATTCCACTTTTTGCGGTTGTAATTAAGACCACTTCCATACTCTTCGATACATTGGTCTACAATGATTCCTCTGGCATTACAAAACTGTCGCAAAAATGCGACCTGGTTTTGCAAATCGTCTTTTTGATTTTTTGTAGATACTCTGGCATAAATAACTGCCTGACGTTTATCATTTTCGATATTTATGCCTTTGAATTGAAGATATTGGTCATACGTATAATAACGCCTGTCGGTCGGAGTTCGATTTGCTTTTAAAATTCCTTCTCTGTCCCAACGCTGTAACGTTTTAACAGATATCCCTAACAGTTCAGCAAAATCTTTCGGCTTGTAGTTTGTGATATTTGATGTGTTCATAATATGATTCTCCTTTTACATATTTAAACACGTTATATCACATTTGACAATATATTTAGTTACTTATATTTTCCTCCTTTCCGCAAACCCGAGTTTCTGTTTACCGTCCTTCTTTCCGGTCTCACCCGGAAAGAAGACACCTGCTCTGCTCATATCCGGCTTTCTTACGCCGCCTTTTTCGCGCATTTCGAGCACTGCGGCAGTCCATCCGTCTGTTCCAGTGCTACAAGTTTTACTTTACGTTTCAGCCCTTTGCAGGAAAGACTGTTATGATACCGGTTTCCGTATTTCGTATAGTAAACTTCCGCACCCGCAGCGCCATTTCCCACGCACTGTTCGCATTCCTTATATTTTTCTCCATCCTGATTCCGTTTCCACGCAAGCGCACCCGGTGAGGAAACCTGGATCGAAAGATTGATATGACTGCACGACGAATCGGTATGATACACACTGCCGTTCTCAGTCACCCACACCATCTGTTTTGCTTCGCCCTCTTCTTCATCCGCCTCCTCTTCTGTCTTTCCGCAGAACAGATGCACTTTCGCACACGCTGCAATTCCCCGGTTCCGCACCGGAACGAGGCGGTTTCCCATTTTCGGCCAGTAAATCGCTTTCAGTTCCAGCCATCCATTTTTCACACGGCTTCCTGCCAGTGTCACCATTCCATTTTCGCGGATTTCTTTTGGAATCTTTGCTTCTGCATAAGCAATGCACGCGGCCGTTTCCGGTATTTCATACGTTTCTTTTCCCGTCTCATCCACCGCGTAGGCACAGACGGAAAGATACCGCGCGGACTCCTGCAGAGATACCGTCAGCATTCCATGCAGCCGGTAAAGATCCACGATTTTTAATAACACAAGAACCGCGATCAGAAAGACAGGAAGTGCCAGTGAAGCTTCCACCGTCAGGCTTGCCCTGTTCCATTTTCGTTTTACAAAAGGCTGCTCTCCTGATCCGGATTTATAAAAATTCCCGGAAGAGTGGATAAGTTTTTTGATAAGGTTCCAGAAATAAATGTGCCGTTCAGAAGAACACCCTTTTGTATCCCTGCCGGAGTCATCCCATTTTTCAGGCTGCTCCCTGCATCTCATATCCATAATTTCTCGTAATCTCATACTCTCGTTTCCCAATTACCGCCGTAAAACCGGCTTCCAGTTCATCGACACAGCAATCCAGTCGGAAACCCGGCTGCTGCTGTTCTGTCCGCATATTGTATTCCACCAGATCCATCGCTCCAAACGTTACCGCTTTTCCCGATTTCTGCATCAAAAGCAGCCGCAGATAATCGGAATACTCCATGCCGCCCGGTGCATTTTTTCTGCTCTGATCCCCTGTTTCCAGCAGTTTCGGAAGCTGTTCCAGAGAAAGCTGCCACGATTCTGCCGTTTTGAACAGTGCTACTTTTCCACCATCCAGCAGTTCCCGCAGATCCAGAATGCTTTCTGCAAATGCCCAGCACACGGCAAGTGCCATTTTCACAACCGGCATCGCCGCCGGAACTCCAAATGACGCGGCAATTACCCCCGCCATTGCTTCCATCTCGCCCTGCTTCTGCGCATCTTTCGCCAGATACACCAGATTTGCCGCCTCCCGCAGCGCCAGCAGACGGTTCACGGTTCCCGCCAGATTATCCTGGTCACTGTTTTTTCCGCAGAGCACATATTCCACCTGGCACTGCAGCCCTTCCTTCTTCTCCTTGCTGGTAAAGCACGGAAATTTCCACAGAATATATTCGGACGAAAGCATCTTATCCACAAAGCTCAGTTCTTTTCCACACTCTGCCATGCCAAACCCGCTCTGCAGCTCCCGTTTTGATGCAAGAAACGATACACCCGTTTCCCCCTGCGACAGTGCCTGCCCTTCCGGGAGGACCAGTCCTAAAATTCCCATTTTCATTACTTTTTGAATGACCTCAATCGGATTCACAAAATCTTCCGGTACCGGCTGCTTCTGATCCGGTTCCGAAGGCGTGCCGTTTCCAGATTCTCCTTCACCTTCTGTTTTTTCTGTTCCCTCTTCTGGCTGTTTGGATTCTTCATACTGTTTTAAAACCTCCTCTTCCTCGTAACCGCTCTGTCCGTCCTCCTGACGTTTCAAGGTTTCCTGTTCTCCTCTTAATTTCTGGGAAAGCTGCTGTATTCCATAAGTTCCAAGGCTGGCTTTCATTGCCTCACAGATCTGACGGGAGAAAGCACTTCCCTCCTCGTCTGTCGCAAGACGATAGCCGCCGAGATAAACTTCTGTAACCTGTCCGCCAGATAAACTGCCTGATAGAATTCCCATCCCCGATGCAGTGGGGGACAGAACTTCTCCCGCAGTTTCTGCGACTTTTCTGCTCATGGTTTCAGGTTTCCAGACACCGCTCTTATCCCCGCCGTTATAAAAAAACAGCTCGTACTGTCCCAGCAGTGTTCTGTCATACCCGGCAAACAGAGAATACAGTCCCTGTTCCATTGCGCAGGCCGTCATCACCCGTGCATGGGCATTTCGCACCGACGCAATTGTCCCGGAAATCAGGGAAAGCATCAGTATCAGAACGAGACACAAATATGCTGTTATGCTTCCGGCTGCCCATCTTTTCTGTCTTTCTGTTTCCCTCATGGGATACAGCTCCTTCCACTTTACTTTTACTTTTTCGAACTTTAGATGCCGTGGATCGGATAAAGGATATACCGAGACACAGATATGCAAATGACATATAGGTCCGTACCGGCTTCTAAATTTTTCTTTGGAGTTCCGTATTGGACATTTTCCCGTTTATACGGTGTTGCTCTGGTTTGTGACCTTCTCCATCAGACTGTTGACCAGACTCACAAGCTGCTTTTTAAAGATTAGTACGAGTCCGATCAGCACAACGAGAATCAGAATCACTTCCACAACACCCACCGCATCTTCCTCTTTCCAGAACTCCGATATCAGCTTCATAATTCCCACCTCCCTCTCTTTACCAGCTGTTGTGGGGATAAAAACATCCCCTATGCATAAAAGGACAAAAATGCCGGAACCGTGAGTATGACCAATACAACCGCAAGCATCATGCCCATCGGAAGAAGAAGCTTTGTCGATGCCTTTTCTCCTGTTGTTTTCGCCTGCCTTCTTCTCTCCTCAAAGGCCTCCTGCGATTCCTGTTTCAATAATTCCAGCAGTCCTTTACTGCCTTTTTTCAGATTCTGCGTCAGCAGAACAGCAAGGGAACGATACGCTCCGGTTCCCATACGCATTCCCATGCGCTGGTACGCTTCCTGCTCGGAAACACCGTTTTCCATCTCCTGGCAGGTAAATACAATCTCTTCATAGGCAAAACGTTTCTGCCCGCCAAGCGCCAGATTTTTCCGGTAATCCACTGCAATCCGCTCGAGTACTTTCCGCATCCCAAGCCCAGCACCCAGAAGAAGAACCATTTTGCTGACAATTTCGGGATAATCCCGCAGCATCTGTTCTTCTCTTTTCTGCCTTTCTTTTTCTTGTTCCTTTCCTTTTGCCGCCCAGCAGACTGCTCCTGCCGCCGCGGCAAGTGCCATAAGTTCCAGACCTGTCAGATCCGGCACTTTTGACCATGTTACAGTTTCTCCGTTCAGTGTCTCCGGCAGATAATAGGCTGTTTCTTCGGGATGCGCTTCGTTTTCTTTTTCCACTGCTTTTTTCAGTGCCCTAAGAACCGCATCCCGCCCTTTTATCTCCGGTGGATAGACCTGAACCTTCCGTATATATTCTGTTGTTTCCCCCTGAAGTTCCAGTTCCGCTTTCAGCGTAACCTCCACTCCTTCTTCGGGAATCTCGTCTGACAGCAAACCCCGGCTGTCAATCAACAACGGCCTGTCTGTTTCCCAGCTAAGCGCCACCGGGCTTCCCGGTATTTCCGTAACCAGATCCATGTTTCTGTTTACCGTATGAAAAGACAGATTCTCACCTAAGATGATTTCATCCAGCGCCTCTATCGCCGCACTGAACGCCTCTTCTATCTCTTCTGCGCTGTAAGCTCTTGCAGGTACAGACAGTGTAATTCTTTCCGGTTTCTGATTTCCAACAGAAACCTCAAGTTTTTCCTCTGTCGGTTGGCTGCCTAAGGCACCCCGTTCCAGTTGAAGTTCCGCTTTTTCATCTCCTGAAACTTTTCGCACTCCGATCGGAAGGCAGAGTGCAGTGCCCGCTATAAACCCTGTCGCTGCAAGGCAGAAAATCCGTCTCACCAATTTGTGATCTTCCGCCTTTTTTCTCATCCGGAAATACCAGATGAACAGCCCCGCCCATGCGGTCAGACAAATCCACAACATTTGATTCCTCCCCTTTTTTGCGGACGAATCGTTATGATTCGCAGTCTTACTTTTTAAACTTCAATTGCTTCTTAAAATTCAATGTCCAGAATCTTCTTTCCAAGCACCCATGCCGCCAGATACACGGCAAGGCATCCGCTCATGAAGAAAACCCCGATTACATTCCCATACATCACACTTAAGAATTCCGGAAAGGAAAGCTGTACATATCCCAGAATTCCAAACGGCACAACACTCATAATATTCTGCTCGAACCGCCGGGAAGAAACGCCCGCACGGATTTCCCGCATCGTGTCAATTCTCGTACAGAAAATATCCCACGTATTCTGAAAGATCTCGCAGACATTTCCTCCTGTCCGCTTCGCAATCACCAGTACACTTGCAAACGTCGCAATATCGTCAATGCGGCTTCGCACCGCAAGATCCTGAAACAGTTGTTCCACCGGCACGGAAATCATCATTTTATGACGCATCCGGCGCAGTTCCTGTACCAGAATGTTTTCTTTTCCCAGCGACTGTTCCAGCTGTCCTGCCGCCTCCAGCACTGCATTTTCCATGGAATAGCCGGAACGCAGTGCCGTGTGCATCCACGCAATCAGATCCCGGAAGCTGTCGTACAGCTCCTCTTTCCGTCTCTGAATCCGGTTTTTCCGATACGTGTGAAAACATACGATTCCAACCGGAACCACAGCAATGCATGCCCACCACGCCCGGTAACAGAGCAGGTTCACAGCGGCGGCAATCCCAAGACTGATTCCCGCTATTTCGAGATATTCCCGACCGGTAAATTCCCAGGTCTGATAGTCAATCCCCTTCGTCTCCTTCTCCTCTGCCATGCCCGTCTTTACCTGGCTTCCCTCACGTATTCTCATCCTGTTTTCCCCTCCAGTTTTTCTCTGTGTACCAGTTCGCCTGTCTTTTGCAGGCCTCTCCCATATTCTCTTCGAAACAAAGAAACCGTTTTGATTTCGTCCTCCTCCATCCCTGTGATCTCTGCGATCTCCTCCACCCGACGGCTTCCATCCTCCCCGCGTCCTAAATGCACGAGAATTTCGATTCCCGATGCAATCTGGCGGCGGATTGCTTCCAACGGGAGCTGCACTCCCATCAGTACCATCGTTTCCAGACGGGAGATCATATCTTTCACGCTGTTTGCATGTGCCGTGCTCAAAGATCCCGCATGCCCGGTATTGAGTGCGGATAATAATTCAAACGTTTCCGCTCCGCGCACTTCGCCGATAATTACACGGTTCGGCCGCATACGCAAAGCTGCGCGGATCAGATCGCGGATCGTAATTTCTGTTCCTGATTCCAGATTTGCCTCTTTTGCTTCCAGCCGCACCAGATTCTCCACACCCTGGATCTGCAGCTCTGCATTGTCTTCGATGGTTATGATGCGCTCGCCCTTTGGAATGTAGGCGGAAAGCACATTCAGAAATGTCGTTTTGCCAGATCCGGTCGCCCCGCCGATCATCATGCTGTAGCGGGTCCGGACGAGGGCCTGCAGAAACTCTGCCGCCTCTTTTGTAATACTCCCGATGGAGACCAGAAATTCCATCGTCACCGCCTGCTCCGGAAAGCGGCGGATGGTCAGAATCGGTCCGTTTAATGCGACCGGTTTCATGACAACGTTGACGCGGTCTCCATTTTCCAGCCGTGCATCCACAATCGGATTCTGTTCATTCACCACGCGGTTGCACCGGCCTACAATCTGCTGAATCACATCCTCCAGCTTTTCCGCGGAGGTAAAGCTTTTGCCGTATCTCTCGATTCTGCCGTTCCGTTCCACGAAGATATGTTGATAACCGTTTACCATAATTTCGGTAATTCCCGCATCTTCCAGCAGCTCCTGCAGGACATCGAGCCTCCGCACACTGTAGAACAGCTGTCTGCGCAGCTCCGCCTTCTGTGCCACCGGAAGATACCGTGTTTCTTCTTCCCCTAAAATCAGACGGTCAATCTCTTCGAGAACCTCTCCGTCATCCGGTTCGGATGCGATATCGATCCGCTCCATCAGTTTTCTCCGCAGAATTTCCGGCATTGTCATGTTTCTTCTCCTCTTCTGCCGTCCCGCAGAATCTGACGCACATAGTCGCCCAGCTCGCTCCAGACAAGCTCCTCAAAGTAGGCTTTTCCCGTCCGGTTTGCCGTGTGGAACGGAACGTGGATTTTCCGCATCTTGTCCAGCACCGACTGGCAGTCCCACCGGCGCAGCAAATTTTCAAACTGCTCCATTTTGGCCGCAGAAATCACATCATTCCTTATCGGAACGTAAATTTCATTGCAAAAGTCCAGAATCTGATACAGATCCGCCACGCCATCCCCGAGGTCGAGAATCAGCACTTCATAGCTGCTGTTCTTCTCAATCTCCTGAAACAGCCATTTCCATTCTTCATATTTTGCAGTCTGAATGTCCATCGGCGATGCGGCGGGCGGCAGATAATCCAGGTTCTGCATTGACTGGACCATTCCGCCCAGTTTGTAGATGATGCCCTGATTTTCCTGTCTCGCATAATACAGAATATCGCTCATTCCCCTGTCGTAGCTGCATTCCAGCAGCCGTTCAAATCCGGAATAGCTCTCCATATTGAGATACAGCACTGCCCGCTCCTTCGCCAGAATCTGCCCCATCGTCAGGGCAAACGAGGTCTTCTGCGTCCGTCCGACCGGCGAATAAATGCCGATAATACGCATTTCCTTTTTCGGCAGCAGTGCAGGCGATGTATCGACACCGTTTTCTACGCCGTAGCACGCCATGACCTCGCGGATCACCTTTTCCGACGACTGGTATTTGTAGACCGCCGGATACTGATCCAGCACCGGACTGTGTACGCCCTCAGACAGAATGATAATCTGACGAATCGGATACCGGCGGATCTCTTCTTTCATCGCTTTATCCGAAATCAGAAGAATCTCTGTTTCGTTATTCTTTGCGAACTCCAGAAACATCTCCGCACTGGAAAATGCATGCACTTCGAACGGAATATTTCTCTTCTGGTTCAGATATTCCATAAAATTGCGTGCATATTCCATTTCCGTGTCACAGACTGCAAAAACACTCTTTTTCTTTGCAGTATTCAATAAAATCCCCCAATCCAGAGCAGCACTCCCATCAGCACGGGAACGGAAAAATGGATACACTCCATGCCCCACTTCCCATCGTAATAGGGAACCGGCTCTGTTTTTTTCTGGTATTTTCTTTTGGTAAAATAAGTTTGGAAATAATTGAAAAATTTGGTAAGACGCTGCGGTAAATTTCCGCAGACGAGAATAATTCCGATAGATAAGACCGCTCCAGACAGGAACGACACAATCATACATTTCAGGATCGCTGGCACACCGAGAAAGCCTCCAACAGCGGATAGGAGTTTGATATCTCCCGCGCCCAGCATATGAAAATAGAACAGAATGTAAAGTGCGAGTATCGGGAAAAGCATCCCAAAAAGAAAAATACCCGCTCCCGCGGCGCCATAGCGGATGAGCTGTGTAACCAGCCCGGCGATCCATGCGGTGATAATCCATTCATTTGCAATTCTGCGTGTTCTTAAATCCATCCATACCGCCCCTGTCGCAACTGTCAGTACCAGACAGTGCTGCAAAGACATTTTGTCTCTCACCTCCTGTTTCGTTTGGGTCAACTTGATTGTGAGGTCATTATAGTTGCCTCTTTTCGATTTGTCCAGCGGTTTTCGATAACTTTTTCCGGTTTGTGAATTGCCTCCAAAAATGCGAGGAAAATTTCTCACGCCGATTTGAAAAGTTGCGTGAAAGGTTTTTCGATTTTCACGGATTCGTAGAATCGTATCGCAATTTCTGCACTGCTTTTTGGCTATAATTTTTCAGGCTAAAACGATGTGCAAAAAGCACGCCGAAAAATTCCGACGTGCTTTTTCGAAAGGAGATTAGCATAAAATTCATGTTCACGCACAGGGGCAAAATCCTGCACGAGAAACATCTTTACTTTAAATTTCCGGATACAGCTCCGCAATAATCGACAGCCACCGTCCGGCCGGTGTCAGCCATACTTCTTTATACGTGGCGTTATTTCCAGACGGCCAGTACGGCTCGTCCTCATTTTCCAGTGTTTCAATGCCAACCGGCATTTCACCTGTCATTTCACCCGGATAATTCGCATCCTGCTGCGAATACCGTGCTCCTTCACCGTAAATCAGCGACTGGCAGAACGGATTTTTCCCCGACATCCAGTAGAGCTGTTCGCGGGCAATTTCTTTTAGTTTTTCATCACCAAAATATCTTCCCACGATACCGGCTGCCTTACCCATTCCGAGCATAATTGCTGAATTTCCGCGGAAAGAAAACCATACCGGGAACATTCTGACATAGTAATCATTGCCGAGAACAATTCCGTTTTTCAGCTGCTTCGCATAATTTTCTTTTTCCTTTTCAAATTCTACCAGGAGATGCAGCAGTTCAAACGTCTCTTTATCTTCTGTCTCTGACATATGATGAATACCAGCAGGGATCATACCGTACGGTGTTGCCATCGCATACAAACCTTTCAGATAATCGCCATACAGCCGCAGACTCTTCTCCCATGCCGGTTTTTCTTCTGCCTCCGGAAATGCACGGCAAAGCATCTCAATCGCCTGAACAAAGGAATGATCTCTTCCCTGATGCGTGAAATGCACGATTGCTTTGTGGCTCTCATCACGATAGAAGAATCCCTTCATTGGAACCCCATCTGTTTCGGTCTCCTGGCATGCCAGCAGTTTCGCGCCAAATTTTTTTGCCTCTTTTTCAAACTCTTCCGATGGCTCATTCGCACAGATCGAAGCTGCCGCCCACACAGCCGCCGCATAATACTGGGATTTTCCACTGTTCAACGTATGCTCCCACATAATCGGCTTTTCCATTCCCTTTTCCAAAAAACGCTGCTTTGCAAAGCGGAAATCTTCTTTCGCCGTTTCTACGCACTTCCAACCCAGATCCCGATCGAACTCTTTTAAGACAAGACCTGCCTGTGCCTCCACTGCCGCACAGAAAAAGTTCTGGAATGCCTGATTATGCACTCTTGTTTTAACATCATCACCATCTCCAATCAAACCTTCTGTCCAGATTCCAAGTCCGACACTGCTCGCACGAAATCCATCTCCAAAACGGCTTTTTAACGTAAATTCCAAACCCCAGAGTCCCTCTTCCATCAGGCGGTGATATAGAAGCGGATCATCTTTCACACGGCTCGCCAACTCCAGAATTTCCTGCGCTACTTCCGCAGTCTGAAGCATCTGTTGTGACATATCGCCCGCATCGTGCCAGCCTCCGCCAAACGAAAGAATCGCGCCGTTGTGCTCACAAATGACATCAGTGTGACACTTTCCATGCTTATTCGGCACCGGGCAGCCACAGCGCTCACAGAAGATAAAGTTCAGTGCCTTCCATATCGCATCTTCCATCACCTTCTCTCCGATTTCAAATGGATCACTCAGAAGTTCACCAATCTGCAGCCGATAAAATCCCGGCTTTATAATTTCACTAAATTCAAGAATCTCAAAGGTGCCATAACGGTCTTTCTGTACAACAACCGGTTTACTTAAAACCTCATTTCCCGCTGCATCCAGCACACAGAAGCTCTTCTTTCCGGTATTGGCAATTGCTGTCTTTTTACCGTTTTTCTGATAGCCGGAAGTGGAATACGAAATATGATCCGTCTCACACTCCCAACCTTTTTCCTTTTCCGCCTTTTCTACTCTCTGTAATTCAAAATTCTCGAAATCAAAGGCTGCTTCCGGTCCGGTTGAAGTATCTTTTCCGTCTGCATCAATGACGATAGAAATCTCGGTGATCACATCCCGCGGCAGCTGTGCAAATTCCCAGATTACCTGATTCCACTCATGGTTCACCAGGTTCACTAGATGCTGTCCCTCTCGGAAATACGGATCCGGAATCGGGAATTTTCCCTCGTTTTTAATATGGATACGAAAGTGAATACTGTGACCGCCCATGCACTCCGGTTTTACCCGGAAATACAGACGGTTATAACGCTCCCAGTTTTCTCCTGCAAACGGAAAACGGATCACACAGCGAAAATCATCCTGCGCTTTTTCCTGGCTGTGACTGTCTGTTTTTCTTGCAGTCGGCAGCGTAACATAAATCGTTTTACCGCCTCTGCTTCCCATTCCGTCCCGTCCGGCAACGGCTCCTCTTCCACTGTGTTCCGGAAGTTTCTGTGTGCCGTCCCAGATCACCTTTTTTGCAAGAATAGGCTTTTCTTCCCGTTCTCTTTCCAGTGATTTTTCCTGATGCAGCGGAAGCGGCGAGTGGACGTAACCTGTCTGGATCAGTTCCTTTCGAAATGTTTCTTTCACAGAATTATGCCTCCTCTTTTTCGCTGTGTGTTCTGAAATAACTTCCCATAACTTTCAGACGATCGTTTGGTTTCGTCAGATCTCTTCCGCCGTCCTCGGTCAGATAATATGCCATTACCTGCGGCACTGCTGAAAATTCGAGACATGCAAACTCACCTCCGCGGATATCCAGCTTCAGATCACTCTCATCTACCGTCTCTGTTCCGATCATCAGTCCATTATGATTTACTTCTTTCATGAAACGAGCCAACGATTTTGCTTTTTCCGATTCCTTTCCGCCATCATTTAAAACGATCACGCAATGATTGTAATCATATCCATAATTCGGTCCATGCATGCCCTCTTCCAGCTCATAACCGATGGAAATAACCTGCGGCATCTCCCAGAATTTTACAGCAGCCTCAAGTGAAACACCATACAGACTCCCTGCTCCTGTAAACACAATGCAGCGTGAACGCATCAACTGACGTTTTCTTGCTTCGAACCAGGTATATGCCTGCTCTGTAATTGCTCTGTGACTGTCCGGCACTTTTGCCACATCCCACTGGTAATTGTCATACTGTTCTTTCGTCAGATGGCCGCGCATCAGACCAAGCTTCAGACCCATCAACATATGGTTCAACACGCTTGTTGTATAGCCGATCGTTCTCTGTCCATACTCCTCCAGTCCACAGTTCAGGCAGACATGGCATGGCGAAATTTCTGCCAGCATCGTCTTCGGTCCTTCGGTAAAACTCATGCACAGATATCCAAGTTCCGTCATTTTTTTCATCACTTCACATACCACTTTGGATGAACCAGTCTGCGAGGTAAAGACATGCAGTGCGTGCGGATTATATACACGGCCTTCTTCAATATAATCGTTTGGATATACGACTTTCGTGCGAATGCCGGAGGCCTTCTCCACAAATACCTGTGATGTCATCGCAACCGTGTTGGAAGTTCCTGAACCGATAAAAACGATTTCATCGATTGTACTGAGATGATCTTTTACATAAGCCTCCATCGGCGAAAACGCTTCATCCTGTTTCTCCAGAATATACTCGATACAGGAAGGAATTCTCTTGATGCAATCCATTAATGTCACCATGATTTTTTCTCCTTTTCATTCATGTTTTCGTTATCGTATTTTCCCTGAAATCCAAGTCCGATTGCTGCAGCCCCCATAAGCCCTGCATACGCCGGATCCAGTCCGCTGATTTTGATTCCGCGCTCCAGATGTGATTTTGCTTTTTCCGTTACGTTCTCTACAATCCGTTCCGCCAGATGACCTTCCCCGGAAATCAGTCCTCCCCCAAGGATCACAATTTCCGGCGAAAGCACGCACGTCAGATTGGAAATCATCAGTGCATTCATGGCAACAAGTTCATCCAGAATCCGCACTGCCATCTGGTCTCCCTTGTCTGCTGCTTCGATCACATCCCATCCGGTCACCGTTTCTGTCAGTTTTTCTCTCAGAATGGAATCCGGATACTCTGAAATCATCTTTTTTGCCTGTGCCATCAGTGCCATGCCCGATGCAAGCATCTCTACACGTTCTCCCTTTCCCCCTGTGAAATTCATAAATCCCACTTCTCCTGCCCACTCGTCTGAGCCGCGCACCAGAAGTCCGTTTACAATCATTCCGGCTGCAAGACCCGTACCAATGTTCAGATATATCATGTTTCTGCAGCGTTTTCCTTCTCCAAATTCATTTTCTGCAATGACAGTGCATTTGACATCGTTGTCCACATGGCAGACTACGTCAAATTCTTTTTCGATTCGTTTTCTCAATGCAATCGGCTCTTTGTCATCATAACCGATCCAGACACCCCCATGCGGATCGATGTTATCGTTGATGCCGATACCCATTTTTTTCGGACGTATCCGGTGTTCCCATCCGATTTCACGTTCATAACATCGGACACCTTCCACCAGTTTTTTTACTTTTTCCTCTTTGCTGATCGCTCCTGTGGCAAAACGGAGTTTATTTACAATAGTTCCGTCTTCCCGCACCTCCGCAACCAGCATTTTTGTTCCGCCGATATCGACGGCAATACAGTTTCCCATATGTCTGCCTCTTCTCATTTTTCATTTACATTATGAATCCATTTTCCGCTCCGCAGCCGCCATTCGCTTGTAAATACTTTAATGACCTGATCACACTTCAACGTTGCATATACAGCCATCACCGGTGCTTTCACGAGAAATGCCATCACAAAGCCCATCGGCACGGTAACTCCCCACAGGAAAATCAGATCGTTTGCCATCTGGAATTTTACATCTCCGCCCCCACGGAGAAGCCCCATCATGTTCATCGACTGAAGTTCCATAAAGGGAAGAATAAATGCCATCACATACATCAGCTGCCGGCAGTATGCCATCGTTTCTCCCTTGATGTGGTAAATTCCCGGAACCAGCGGTATAGCCACCAGTGTAAGCGCACTGCATATCAGACCCATGAAAACGGCAATCCGTTGAAACGTCTTTTTCAGCGGCAGAATTTCCTCATATTTTTCTGCTCCGATGGTATTTCCGATGATGACGCATGCTGCCGCCGAGAGTCCCTGGCAGAGTACACTTGTCAGCTGTGTGACGGAACCCGCTACACTGTTCGCAGAAACAACTTCGTTGCCAAGCCTGCCCAGTACGATTGCCTGTGCAGAAACGCCGAGTCCCCAGAACATCTCATTGCAGATGACAGGAATACCGGTCGAAAAAAACACGTTTGCAAGTTTTTTGTCTACATGCAGCATTTTTTGCACGCGGATTCTGATTTTATCCTCTTTCCGATAAACATACCATACAATCAGAATGAATTCTCCGATACGCGCAGCCAGTGTTGCAATCGCCGCTCCTGTCACCCCAAGAGCCGGAAATCCCAGATGCCCCTCAATCAGAAGATAGTTTCCGGAGATATTTAAAATCAGGCTGACAATCGCAGAATACAGGCAGATATTTACCGTCCTTACAGAACGGAGAACACCTGTTGTAATATTCGTAATCGTATAAAAAAAGTACGACCACACAATAACCCTTAAATATTCACTTCCTATTCGGATGGTTTCTTCTTCCGGTGTATAGATGCTCATCACCTGTTTTGGAAATGCAATGACAACAAACATCAAAATCACGACAAACACAAGTGCTGTGCGATAGGCGTATGCCAGAACCTTATGGATCCGTTCGATATCTCCCTTTCCCCACGCCTGGGAAATCAGAACACTGGCTCCCGCCGCAATTCCCGGGACTGTCATCGCCACAAGAAAGAAAATCTGGTTCGCCTGAGATACTCCCGCCAGAGCAACTGTGCCAAGTTTTCCCACCATAACTGTGTCAACCAGGTTGACCAGAAAACCCAGCATACTCTGCAATCCAAGCGGCACCGCGATGGCAAGAATATTCTGGAAGAGCGATCTGGAATCTTTTTTCATCTTGATTTTTCCTCCATCTGACGTTCCAGCTTTTCTCAGATCACGGAACCGTCCAGTTTGACCTGCCTTTTCAGAACAGGCCGGGAAACCTGTTTTCTTTCTTCCCGGCCCGCTTTACCTTTTGCTTTTTCCTGTTTTTTTAATTTCCATCCGGACGGAACAGTTTCTCTGCTTCCTGTAATCTTGGAGTCATCCATTCTGCCAGGGAATCTACATTCATAGCATCAAGCTGATCGATGAATTCCTGATAATTCGCATCAAACTCTGCATCATCTGCGGAAAGAATGACTTTTGCTTGGCCCGTCTTGATGTAGTCTGTCATCTTATTCTCCAGAACCTTCCAGTCGCCGTCAGATTCCTTCGGAGCTGCATAAACAAACCACTCCTCATTGTCATACGTTTCACGGATTGCATCGTTACTTTCCTGATACTGCTCCGGCTGAACTGCACAACGGGACTCTGCTTCCAGAATCTTGGAACCGCCGAAGTAGAAGTTGGTATTGTACAAATCTGTGTTAGTGTTATCATCAATCGATTTCTGCCAGTCCTCGCTGAACTCTGGCAGACCTTTGTCATTTAATGTATAGTCGATACCTTCACGTCCCCACTGTGTCAGTTTCTGTCCTTCATCTGAAAACAGGAACTTCATCAGACGAATGGAGGCTTCTGGGTTCTTATTGTTTTTGGTAATAAAGGTTCCGCACCAGCCAATTTCAGAGTTGATCAGTTTATCATCCGAGAGCGGTTTCATCTGATAAATCTCTGCATCTGGCTCAATATCCTTCAGTCCTGTCAGAATATCCGAAGCAGTTCCCTGTGTATTTCCAACTCTTGCGAAGGCTTTTCCGCTGGACATTGCTGACTGTGCATCCGCAGACTCCCAGGAGAAGTTATCTGCGTTGATATAGCCTTTCTGATACAGATCGTTGCAGTATTTCAGATATTTTTTGAACGCTTCTGTTTTGGCTGTGATGGAATAGGTTCCGTCATCATTCAGTGCATAATTCTGTAAAGTACAGCCATTATATGTTTTGAATGGATCCAACGTCCAGGTTGTCACTGCAAATACAAGAGGTGTCACCTCCGGCCATTTCTGTTTGACAGCCTCAAATACATCTTCCAGTTCATCCAGATTGGTCGGCTCATCCATGCCCAGTTCATCCAGCATGTCTTTTCGATAATCGATGCTTGCAACCATCGGAACGGCCCTCGTATTCTGCCAGTCTTCATTCGAGGATGCATGAGAAAATACAAAGTAATAATGGTCATCCTGTGAGAATGCCTTTGCGTTGACGATATGAGAATTGTCCACATCCCAGTCCACGTTGTATTTTTCGATTAGCTCATCATACGAATAGCTGATATCCGGGTCGGATAAGGTATCGAGCATCTGGCTTGTGAAAACGAGATCCGGAAGTTCTCCGGAAGACGCCATAACACCGAGCTGTGTATAATCCGTTGCTTTTGTCGGCACGAGACGAATACCGGTTCGCTTTGTGATCTCATCTGGAATAACACCCGTAAAGCTTTCCGTACTGTACCAGGTATGATTTAAAAATACGGTAAGTTCAATCGGATCATCTGGATCGCCAATCATCCACGGGTTATCCGGGTCAACCGTTGTGGTTGATCCTGTTGTGCCTCCGGTTTCCGAACCGGATTTGCTGTCCGAACTCTGTCTGTCCGAACTCTGTCCGTCCGAACCACATCCTGCCATACTTCCTGCTGCCAGAATTGCTGCGAGACATGCTGCTGTGATTTTTTTCATCTCTTTCATTCGCTTTTCTCTCCTTTACTTAAAATAGATGAATCGTTATCTACACCCGTCCTGAAACAGGTCATAGTTCTTATGATTTCACTGCTCCGACTGTCATTCCGGTAACGAAATACCGTTGAAAGAACGGATAGATACAAAGAATTGGAACGACCGCCACAACCATTGCCGCAAGCTGAATGGACAGTGTTGTCGTCTTTGCAGCTGCCTGCATCGCCGCATCTGCTGCATTTCCCGAAGCACGGGAGCTGTTGATGACGGAAATCATCAGATATCCTACTGTACGAAGTCCTTTATTGTTTGGAATAAAGAATGCGGACTCATACCAAGAATTCCAGTGGCCAACCGCTGTAAAGATGGAAATCGTTGCCATCAATGGTTTACAGATGGGAAGGATAATCTTTCGGAAAATCGTGAATTCGCCTGCCCCGTCCAGCCTTGCCGACTCACGTAGTTCTTTGGGAATATCCTGGAAGAACGATACCGCGACAATCAGGTAAAACAGGCTCAGACATCCCGGTACCACGTACACCCAGAACGTATTTAACAGATGCAGAGTACGAAGCAGAATGTAATATGGAATGACTCCACCGGAAAAATACATGGCAAAAATAAAAATGCTGTAATAAACTTTTCGGAATACCAGTTCCTGAAAACTCAGGCCGTAACTTACAATCAGGGTGAAAAATACGGTCATGAAAGTTCCAAGCACCGTACGTGCCAGGGTAACCGCAAATGCCTGTCCCCACTGTCCATCGCGGAACAGCTTTGCATAATTTTCGAGTGTAAATATTCTCGGCAGCAGATAAATCCCGCCTCGCTGTGCATCCAGTCCCTCGTTGAAGGACATGATGACTGCAAGATAAAACGGGTAGATACAAATCAGAACCATGATGATCATGACAATCGCTACAAAAATATCAAATCCGATATCTCCCTTACTTCTTTTTCTTTGTTTTTTCTTTTCCATACGTTCACCTCAACTAGAATAATCCGTTTCCGGAAACTCGTTTTGATATAAAGTTGCTGATGAAAACCAGCGTTACAGAAATCACCGACTGGAACATGCCAACGGCAGTCGCGTAGGAATATCGTCCGTTAGAAAGTCCTGTTCTCATAACATATGTCTGAATGATATCCGACACTTCCATATTTCCCTGATTCCCAAGCAGATAGCACTGTTCAAAGTTGGAACCGCTGAGTCCTCCGCCGAGCAGGTTGCCGAGCGCCATAATCAGAACCACCGTGATCGTTCCTGCGATGCAGGGAAGTGTAATGTAACGTATCCGTTGTGTACGGGTTGCTCCATCCATCTCGGCTGCCTCATACAATGATGGATCGATTCCGGTAATCGCTGCGAGAAATACGATTGCCCACCAGCCAGTATCTTTCCAGATGGCCGTCAGAACCGCCATTGCAGTAAAATACTTCGGACTGGTCAGAATTTCCAGCGGCTGTTTTGTCAGATGCAGCGCCATCAGCACATTGTTGATGACTCCTGTGTCCGATGCCAGGATTCGAAGCATACCTGCTACAATAACCCAGGAAATAAAGTATGGAAGATAGCTCACTGTCTGGATAAACTTTTTCGCTGCCTTATTCCGTACCTCATTTAAAAGCACAGCAAACAAGATCGGAATGGGAAAACTGAAGATCAGCTTCAGGATACTGAGTACCAACGTGTTCCGCATCAGCTCCGGAAATTTATATTCCGTAAAAAATTCTTTGAAATATTTCAGACCCACCCATTGACTTGTAAACATTCCTTTCAGTCCGCCGGTGATCTTGTAATCTTTGAAGCCGATAATCAGCCCCACCATCGGAGCATAGTTGAAAATCAGCACGTAAACGACCCCCAGCAAAACGAACATCTGCAGATACCGTTGCTTCCAGAACACTTGCCATACACTCTCTTTGTTCTTTTTCTTCCCTTCTTTCATATTGTACCTTCTTTCTCAAATTTCCACCGCCTGTTCCGTTCCGGCTGCGGTACTTCTTTTTGATACTTAAAGAATACAGGATTTGTTTTTATTTTTACACTGTCCGATTTTTATATTTTATGTCATTTCTTGCGGTTTCCTGTCGTTTCTTCTTCTCTTTCTTGCAATTTTCACAAATCACAGCTATGTGCAAGCAGAAAAAAGCTCCGCGTCAGAATTTTTTCTCACGCGGAGCTTTTTCTTTGCATTTTTTTATTCTATTTTATTTTCTCCATTTCGAAGCTGCTGAGGAGTGATTTCAAGCTTATTTTTAATCAGCCGATACAACTGTCGTTCTGTTTTATATCCCACTTTCCCGGCAATGTCCTGCACCGAAATGGATGGCTCGTACAGCAGCATGTAAATTGCCTGCTGCAGCCGCATTTCATTTACAATTTCAAGAAATGTCGTATCCCATTCTTTTTTAAAAAGGCTGCTCAGATAACTTTCTGTTTTTCCTGTGTGCTCTGCCAGCATGGAAAGTGAAATGGCATCCTGATAATTTTCCCGGATAAACTGAACACTTCTCTGCAGTGGTCCCGGAATCTGACCTTCCTTCAAATGCGGAAAATAGCATTCATACTCCTTCAAAAGATTTGGCTCTTTCTTTCCCTCATCTTCCAATTCTCTGGCTATCCGGCAGATATCCCGTCTCAGTTCTTCCTTGTCTACCGGTTTCAACAGATAATCTGCCGCATCCAGTCGAAGGGCCCGTCTTGCATATTCAAACTTATCATAGCCGGACAAAATCATAAAATGACGACACCAGCCTTTATTCTTTGCCTTTTCAACCAGATCCAGACCGGACATGCCCGGCATTTCCACATCCGTAATCATCAGATCCACGGGATTTTCTTCCAGCAGCAGCGCCGCCTGTTCTCCGCTCATCGCCGTCTGCACTTCACAGGATAAATCCTCAATTTTCCCGATCACAGCTTTCAGCCCCATCAGAATCAGACGTTCATCATCTACGATCAGTATTTTCATTGCCGTTTCGCTCCGCCCCCTTTGGATACATATTGATTTTCAGCCGTACACGGCAGCCTTGATCCAGCGGTTCCACAAAGATACCGGAACCAAGGCCACACAGCAACTGAACGCGCTCATTGACATTATACAGTCCTACGGAAGTGCTCTCTTTTTCTTCGGTTTCCTCCGCTTTCCCGGCAAGCCGCCGATGGATCTCTTCCAGGCGCTCTGCTGTGATTCCCGTCCCGTTGTCCTCTACGTCGATAATCACATATCCATTTTCACACCATGCATGAATATGAACCCAGAGTACACGGTCCTGATAGCGGAAAGCATGCTTAAAACAGTTTTCCACCACCGGCTGCATCATACAATATGGACATTCCACTTCCGCACAGGTCGGCTCCATTTCCACCCGATACTCAAAATCGTCCCGCATTCGGTAGGAATACAATTTCAGATAATCCTCCGCATGCTGAATCTCTTTTTCCACCGTAATCATTTTCCGCTGATACGACAGGTTATAGCGAAGAATTTTCCCAAACAGATTCATCATCCTCGATGCCTTTTCATTTTCTCCGAGTTCTACCAGCATGTCAATATTTTCCAGGGTATTATACAGAAAATGCGGCTGAATCTGAGACTGCATCGCATAATAGCGGGCGTGATTTGCAAGGCGCACTTTCTGGATGACCTCTTCGTTCAGTGCATTGACACGGCTTGCGGTCTCATTATAGCTGTGGATCATCGCACCAATTTCATCCCGGCTGCCGTTTTCCTGATACAGTTCCATCTTTTTTCCTTCTGACTGCTGCATATGTTCGGAAAAACGCGTGATTCGCTTTGTGATGGAAATATAGAAAATATAATAGACAATAGAAAAAAATGCAAACAGTAGCAGCGCTGCAATCACACCATTCCACAGCGAAGAATTTCCCAGCACGGACAAATTAGGATAATAGTAATCCATTGTTACATCCAGTTTCTCCAGTTTTCTCGATGCATGATTTTGAAACACTGTGTCCTCTTCTGGTGCTTCACATAAATATATAGCTCCGTCTTTCTCGCAGACCCGCCAGGTCTGCTCTCCATACGTCAGCAACAGCAGTTCTTTGTCTCCTACAAAACGCATGGTTCCGAACAGCGTATTAAAATCGCAATCGACTTCCACATAGCCGATCCCGTGAAATCCATTCACATTATACAACTCCTGATAAATCCGACATACTATGTTCTCCTCTTCCGTTTCAAACACAAGTTGTTTAGAGGTATACTTCATCGGAAGATTCTGGTCCAGCTCCTCATTCTCCTCTGCATTTAAGACATACCGCGGATCGTTGCTTTCTTTTGTCTCACCGCGCCATACACAGATATTTGTAAAACCTGGATTGGCCGTTTTTATCTGGTCAAATGCCGGTTTTACGTATTGCAGCCACATCTGTACACCTTCTCCGGTAGTCAGATCATAGCTGCTGACGTATTGCAAAAACATGGAATTGTACTGAAACGAATTCCTGCAGTATTCCACCTGCGATGAAATATGATCAACAGCAAGGCATGCCTGTTCCAGTACTTCTGCCTTGCTTTTGTCATATTCCCCATCCAGCCTTTTTACCAGCGTGCCAACATAAAACGCCCCCATGATGGCCGCCGGAATACATAAAAGCATAATATAAAAAAACATCATTTTGCGGAACAACGGCATATCCCGCAATTTATCCCCAAATTTCTTTTTCCACCTTCTCATACGATTTTACTCGAACACGTTACTGTATAAAATCCGCATACTCCGCCCTGCTGACCTTCTTCAGGTCTTCCGGCGCCATGCACAGTGTCGTTCCGATTCGTCCTCCGCTCACGTAAACCTTGTCAAAATCTGCCGCACATTCCTGAATCACTGTCGGATACTGTTTTTTCATGCCGATCGGGCTGCAGCCGCCACGGACGTAGCCGCTGACTGCGGTAATGTCTTTCACATGGATCATCTCAATGGATTTTTCCCCTACCGCTTTTGCCGCTTTTTTCAGATCCACTTCCTCTGCAATCGGAAGAACTAATACATAATACTGTTTACTTTTTCCCTGTGCCACAAGCGTCTTAAACGACTGCTCGACCGGCGCACCGGTTTTTTCTGCAGTATGGAGACCATCGATAAATTCGTCGCATTCGTACTGAAGAACCTCGTATTTGACCTTCTGCCGGTCCAGAATACGCATTGCATTTGTTTTAATTTCTTTCTCTTTTGCCATGTTTGCTTTCTCCCTGCTTTTGCTGTCTTACATGATATGTTTCTTCACAGTCGGAAATTCTATTTTTTACCCTCCGGTGCTCCCTGCAGTGCATACAGTTCTTTTTTGAGCTGTTTAATTTCTTTTTTCATCTCAATATTTTTCTGTTTCAGCCGTACCACGGCATCTCCGGCCTCCTCCGGTTTTACGGAAAGCAGGCGGGCGATTCCAAGCGTATTCACATGCTTTAAGCAGTAATCCGCATACGCTTTTTCACCGGAAAGCATGGTCACGCGGACGCCGCCTTTGTATTTCTGGGCACTTAAGATTTTGATCAGACGGATTTCCCCTGTTTTTGCAACGTGGGTTCCGCAGCACGCACAGCTGTCGCAGCCTTCGATCGTCACAATCCGCACCTGGCCCTCGATCTCTTTTTTGCTCCGGTAATCCATGGTTTCCAGCTCTTCCTTTGACGGATAACTGATCGTAACCGGAACATTTCGAAGCACGGCTTCGTTTGCCTCCTGCTCCACATCGTAGAGCTGCTCCTCGGTCAGAACGCCGTCAAAATCAACGGTAATGACATCACTTCCCATATGGAATCCAACGTTGTTGAAACCGTAAATCCGATGCACGATACCTGACACGATATGCTCTCCGCAGTGATTCTGCATATTGGAAAAACGTTTTTCAAAGTCAAGTTTTCCAACTACCGTTTTGCCCGGCTCGAGCGGTGCTTCCACGGTATGCCAGATTTCGCCGTCGATTTCCTGTACATCCGTTACAAAAATTCCATCCAGTGTTCCCTCATCTGCCGGCTGGCCGCCGCCCTCCGGGAAAAATGCGGTCTGATCCAGCAGCACGCGGTACATGCCGCCCTCGCAGACGCTCCGTTCTACGGTTGCCTCAAATTCACCCAGGTACGCATCCTGATCAAATAATCTTGTTGTGCTCATAATTTTTCCTCTTTTCCGTCTATTCGTTTACAATGTCAATCTGGCACATTTTCATAGCTTCCAATGCATTTTTATGACTCTGCGGCGTTACGCCCGCGCACGCGGATGCATCGACAGAAATCGGCACTTCCGGATAAAATGCTTTCAGCAGCATGGCATTGGAAATCACGCAGATGTCGGTGCAGAGTCCCACGAGTTCAATGAATTCCGGCACGCCGCCTGCCAGTTTTTCGATCTCCTCCGGCAGATTTTTTGCACCGAAGGTGATTTTATTCATCACCACGGCCTGTTTTTTCTCCGCCATTTTCTGAATTGTATCCTGCAGTGCATGACCCTTCGTTCCTTCGATACAATGCTCTACCGGAAGTTTTCTGCCCTCGGACGTTTCCAGATAATCCGCAAAATGGGTATCTCTGGTGCAGATAACAGCTCCGTCAAACGAATCCATCACCTCTGCAACGCGGTCAACAATCCCGACCGCCTCTTTCGTGCCGAGACTTCCGTCGATAAAATCATTCTGCATATCTACTACAATTAATACTTTCATCTTTGTTCTCCCTTCTGGGATATTTTTTTATAAATGCTGCATCCAGCTCAGTGCCAGTGAAATCCAGCTCTGGCACTCTTCGCGTACTGCGTTCTGGTATTCATAGCTCTGTGTCTCCTCGCTTGCAAGGCCAAGGCCGTGGCCGCCGACCGGATAAATATGCATTTCTACCGGAATCTCCAGTGCATGCAGTGCAGTAAAGAACAGAATGGAGTTTTCTACCGGCACGCAGTCGTCCGGCGCGGTATGCCACAGGAAGGTCTTCGGCGTATCGAGGCTGACCTGATTCTCGAGAGACATCTCGTCTACCAGCTCATCGTACCGGTCTCCCAGCAGATTGGTGAAGGATCCGCGGTGCGCTTTCGGACCGGATGTGATAACCGAGTAGGATAACAGCAGACCGTTCGGACGAAGCTGCTCTGCGTCTACGCCAAGTTCTTCTGCAAGGAATGTTTTCTTTTTCCAGAACACACCGTACGATGCTGCCAGATGGCCGCCTGCGGAAAATCCCGCTACTACTACTTTGTTCGGATCAATATGATATTCTGCCGCATGCTCCCGCAGATGTGCAACGGTCCAGGCAAGCTGGCGGAGTGCCGTCGGATAGTGAGCTGCCGGAGCAACACTGTAATGCAGAACAACAGCGTGGTAACCGGCTCCGACAAACTTCAGCGCAATCGGCTCTGCCTCACGCTCGGACACCCATTCATAACCGCCGCCCGGGCAGATCACGATGACCGGGCGCACGCGTTCCGGAGCAATCTCACGCGAGTTGTCCAGAAAATACGTATATAATTTTGCAGTTTCTTCTGTATCTTTTACTTTGACATCTAATACCTGATAATTCATAAATTCTTCCTTTCCCCCAATTTTTCCGGGCATGGGCACGGCCACAGCCGCCAATTTTTACTCTGTTGTCATTATACCGTATCAGCGCAAAATATCAAGCGTATCGCACCAGACACTTTTTTCTTTTCAAATCCAATTGCTCATAGTATAATAAATTTATATTTGCATGTTTTTGAGCGGCAAAAATAACACATAAAGGAGTATATTGCAATTATGGATTCCAATCTTATTGTCCTTACCGATCAGGACGGAAATTCTGTCCGTTTTGAGCTTCTGGATATCGTAGAATACAAGGAGGATGAGTACGCCGTTCTCTATCCGGCCGACGGCGGCGATGACGAACCGGTACACATTCTGCGCATCATTTCCGAGAATCTCGATGTCAACGAAGCCGAGTTCGAAGGCCTCGATGACGATGAACTGATCGACACCATTTATCAGATCTTCCGCGAGCGCAACGATCTGGACGACTGATTCTGCCACGCAAAAAGAGCAGCATTTTTACCTTTCACACGTCGGTAAAATGCTGCTCTTTCTTTATTCTAATTTTTCCTCTTTCTTTGTTTCAATCCACAGTCGGTAATTTCACAGAGTCTGACATGTCAGCAAAATGCTGACTGTGGTTTGCCTCATGTCAGTGGGGGATACCGATTTCTCTCCGCCCGCCACTGCCGTTAACTTTCTTATTTGCAATTCATCTCACCACCTATAGAGGTGAGAGAATCCTTGCTATTATTTGTTGAATATTTTTCCAATATCGCAGCCAGTGGAGAGAATATCTCTTTCTGAGGGACATTACAATTTATACTGCATAAAATTTCCATTATGCACAAATCCAAAATCTGTATACAACTTAACGCCCATATCCGATGCCGTAATCTGTATTGTTCCGCATCCATATTCTTTTGCATCTTCTATCACACGGGACAGCAATTCTTTTGCAATACCTCTTCTTCGATACGCCGGATCTGTAAACATACTGGACAGTAATCCAATTCTGCCGCTCGGGCATCCAAAGTATGGAGGTTTTTCTACAAATGACATTCCACTTGTTGCGATGATGCTCTCTCCGTCAACAGCAATCCAAGATACAAAAGTACCATCCGCCATATGACGTTCATAGTAATCTTTTAACGCAGGTGCTAAATCAATTTCTTCTTTTGCCCCCTCTTCGCGAAGCTGATGGATTCTCATCTGAATGAAAAAATCCAGTTCCTTTTGGGTAAGTCTTTTATATTCGATTGCCATTTTTATTTCCTTCTGCTTATTTTCTCACATCCAGCACCTGCACATACGGGTCGTCCTTTGTGCATGGTTTCCAGTCGTCTTTTCCCTCTGCGTTCGGGTTTCCGGTTTTCATGAAATTGGTCCAGTCGTCCATCATTTCTTTGCTGAGGGCATAGTCGCCTTCGGTTTTCGGGCGCCAGCTTCGGCCCAGGGTTCCGAACATGTACCAGAGTTCGGAGGAATGGAACGCTCCGGCGTCGTCACCTAACAGGGCACGGGTGAAGTAGTAAACGTAAGCCGGTTTTCTTCCGAGTTTTTCCAGCGCAATGCTCCAGTTGATGCATCCCTTATAGATGCCGCCGTGCTCGCCTTTTTCTTTCATCTCCGGGAACACGCCGATGTCGTCTGCGGTTGATCCGAGCATATATGGGATGTCCTTGATTTTTCCTTCGGTTACGGCATCGTTATAGCCGCAGGTCAGCAGATGATTGTCGATGTTCGGTACGAAGCTCAGCATTCTCGATGGATTTACGCGGCCAAACTCCTCCTGCAGCTCCACAATTTTCTCAGCCGGAATCGCACGCAGTTCTTCCAGCGATTTTGCTCCGCTAAGCTCTATAAATTCCTGGCCGATGGTTTCTGCCTCGGAAAGCGGCATATCGCGGTTCAGTCCGGTGTCGTAGCCGCCGGCGCTCTGGAAAATGGCTTTGCTGATCCAGTTTTCAGTCAGCGGAGAACTGACGAGTGTCTGTACGCTCATGCATCCCGCGGACTGGCCGAATACGGTGATATTTTCCGGGTCGCCGCCGAATGCTGCGATATTTTCTTTTACCCATTTCAGTGCTGCGATCTGGTCGAGAATCGCGTAGTTTCCGCTTCTTCCGACACCGCTCTCCTCGGACAGCCACGGATGTGCCAGAAATCCGAAAGCACCGAGACGGTAATTGATCGTAACGAGAATCACGCCGCGTTCGCAGTAAGCAGATCCATCAAATTCGGATTCGTGGCTGAAGCCGTGCATAAACGCGCCGCCGTGAATCCAGAAAGCAACCGGCAGTTTTTCATCCACTGTATTTGCCGGTGTCCAGATATTTAAGTACAGACAGTCCTCACTCTGCTTCATGCCGAATTCCGGGTCGAGATAAAACTCTTTTCCATAGAAGGAGTCCGGCTCATGCTCGGTCTGCGGGCAGACGCATCCGAAATGATCCGCCTTATAAACGCCCTCCCAGCACGCCGGCTCTTCCGGCGGGCAGAATCGTTTTTCGCCTACCGGCGGCTTTGCGTACGGAACGCCGCGGAATACCGTGTAGCCGTCTTTTTGCACACCATGAATCTGTCCATATTTTGTTTTTGTCTCTGTAATTGCCATAAGTAAAAATCCCCTTTCCATTTCTTATAACTGTGATAAAAACCCTCATACAGATTTAGTATAGCAAATCTTTTTCTTCGCTTCTATATGCACAATTCCAAATAATGGCACCCAGTTTTGTAACTATTGATTATTGGTTATGCAGACATTTAAAAATCCTCTTGATTTATTAGCACACAGAAATAATAATATTTTGTATATAAGATTGACTTATTATCACTGACAAAAACCTTTCATGACTGATCTGGTTTACTTTGACCGGTTTTGGTGCTACACTTTTCTTTGCTTCAAAACGACATATTTCATAGTGAGGAGGAGTATTTAGTATGAAAGCCATTTTAACAGATCTTCTGGCAATCATCGGCGTTGTGCTGAATGGTCTGCCGCAGGGTCTTCTTGCTCTGACGTTTGGATTTGCATCGGTTCCGACGGCGCTGGCATTCTTTGTTGGTGCGGTGGGCAATACGATTACGCAGAGTGTCGCACCAATTTCCTTCCAGGCGGAGACGATCACTTACGCCGGAACGGCTGGAAAAGACCGTTCGGAACGCTGTACGATGATTTTTATCGGCGGTGTGATTATGGCTCTGATCGGAGTGTTTGGACTGCTGACAAAAATCGTAAACTTTGTAGGTGAGGATGTTGCCTATGGAATGATGGCCGGTGTCGGTATCATTCTGGTAAAGGCCGCGATCGATATGATCAAGAGTGATGCCATTTCCGGCGGTGTTTCCCTGGCCGCAGCACTGATCACCTATTACTTTACCAAAGCCAGTGCCAATACCCTGGTTTATACCATCGTCATTTCCGTTGTAGCATCCTGCATTGCCAATGCATTTTTCAACAAAGAGAAATCCAGCATTGTCGTAGAGGATGATAAATTTGTCCGCCAGAAATTTACAATCAATGCCAACGTAATTCTCGGCGCACTCGGTATGGTCTGCCTGAACATTGGTTCCAACATTTCCTTCGGCGGAATTACCGCAGGAATGGCAACCGGTGGAAATTACAACGTCGATAACCTGACCGTGATTTCTTCCCTGGCCGATATGTTTTCTTCCTTTTTCGGAGGAGCCCCGGTTGAGGCAATCATTTCCGCAACTGCCAATGCACCGCACGCTGTATGGGCTGGTGTCATCATGATGGTTGTGATCGGTGTAATTCTGCTTCTGAAACTGCTTCCGAAAATCGGAAAATTTGTTCCGTCTTCTTCGATCGCAGGTTTCCTGTTTGTACTCGGTATCTTCAAAACCGTTGTACTGGATGCGCCGTCTGCCTTCGCTGTCAATGCAGCCGTCGGCGGAACCACAATGGTTGTCACTGCAGTAACAAACCCGTTCCTCGGAATGCTGGCCGGTGTTGCTGCAAAACTGCTTGGATTATAAATTCAGTAACATAAGAGGAAAATCGTATGAAAGAATACAGCATGGAGCTCTGCGGAGTGAAAAGAACACTTCCATTTATCCCGATCAGTGAGGAGATGGCGTTTGCAAGCTTTGTTGTCCTTGGTGACACCGAGCTGGTAAGTGCATGTGCGCCGGAGCTGGTCGCAAAAATCGGAGAAGTCGATGCCATTGTCACCGCAGAAGCGAAAGGTATTGCCCTAGCGTATGAAGTAAGCAAAGAGCTGGGCCATAAAGAATTTATCGTTGCACGAAAAAGCACAAAATCCTACATGAAAGATGTGGTTTCCGCATCCGTTCATTCGATTACAACAGCGGGTGAGCAGCATCTTTATCTGGATGGAAAAGACGCAGATAAAATCCGCGGCAAACGTGTCTGCCTGCTGGATGATGTCATTTCCACCGGCGAGTCCCTGCACGCACTGGAATGCCTGATGGCGAATGCCAGTGCAGAGGTTGTAAAAAAAGCAGCGATCCTTGCTGAGGGCGATGCTGCTGATCGAAAAGATATTGTATTTCTGCAGAAGCTTCCGTTATTCAAAAAGACGGGCGACGGAGAGTACGAAGTCATCGAATAATTGCCAATCCTTCTAATGCATATAGAGAATAGAAAAACGGTGCAGTTCTGAATTTCTGCCATGAATTCAGAACTGCACCGTTTCTTTTTAAAAGAGACGCAGAAGCATCATATACGAAATGGTTCCAAGAAGGATGGAGACGAGGGTCTGGTGTTTCCATTTGTAGGTGATAAAAACGACCGCTGCTGCGAGCAGTTTCGGTACTGCGGCAGAGATACCGCCGGTGGGAATATCTTTCATACAGTAAATGATCAGTACCGCCATGATGGCAGACGGCAGTGCCTGGCCGAGTCGTTCGAGTGATGCGGGCATTTTACGGCTGCCGGAAAATGCAAGAAACGGGAGTGCACGGAGTCCGAAGGTGATCAGAGCGGAGACAGCGACAGCGTGTGCTTCTCTGCTTTTTCCCATTGGTCAATGAAGATAATGAGAAACAGGGCTGTCATACAGAAATCAAGGCCCGTCAGGTCAAATGGAACGATCTGGCCTAAAATGCCGCCAAGAACCGAACCAACTATCCAATAGCAGCGGCTGAACAGAGCGACGAGGAACATGGTGTCCTCTTTTTCTTTTTTCGGAAGATCTAAGGTACAGTTTACGGCGTATGTCTCATCGGTCATCGTGTGAATCATGTACAGCTTGCGGCGCCCCATCTGTTTGAATTCCTTCAGGAAGGTAATGCTGTAAAAACTCTGGCGGCTGTTCATCAGAAGTGCAGTGAGCGCAATGGTGATGAGGGAAGCGCCGCTAGAAAGAAACGTAATCAGAACGAACTGGAACGCGCCCGTATAGACCGTCAGACTTACCAACAGTGAATCATACCAGGGAAAGCCGGCGGATGCCATCATCATGCCGTAGGCCATGCTGACGAAAACGTAGCTGCAGAAAATCGGGATGGATTTTACGAAAGCAGTTTTTAAGGTAGTGGAAGAAAATCGTTTCATAGATAAAATATCCTCACGTAAAAATAAATTTTAAAAATTAAATTTATCATACTATCTATATCATAGTGAGTCAATAGGAATACCATTTTACGCCAAAAGAAACGGATGACCTTCATCACCCGTTTCTCTCATTCTGCTCCAATCAATACATTCTTCCCCGCAAATGCAAACCCATAATGCCGGATCCTTTCCTGCGGCACGCCAAGGGCCACCAGTTCTGCGTCGTATTTTTTATCCACGATCTGTTTTAAAGCCTCCTGCACCGCATCTTCCAGTGTCTCCTTTTTTACCCGGCTGCAGACTTTAAATTCAATAATAATCGCCGGATCTTTTTCTCTATTCTTCGGAATCATCATCACATCATACCGTCCAAATCCACTTTCCCGATTCGACCGGATCTGATAACACTCCGCACGCTCTGCCATCAGTCCCAGGACGAAGCCATGATAGAATCGTTCCGGCTCCAGACTTTCACTGTTCTCTCCGCCAACGTCAAAATGGCTGAAGGTTGCAAGTGACACTTTATTCATATAATAATTCATCGCTTCCAGATCGCCCTGCATCAGTGCTTTCACAAAGCTGCTGTACCCAGCTTCCGATGCTTCAAACCATCCGCGGAACATATCATCAAACATGCTCACCGTTTCCAGATTGGTGATACGGAGCTGATACCACGGCTTCAAAGTAATTCCGCGATACTCCACCTCTTCCGCTTTCAGATAACCGCTCGCGAGAAGCAGACTCCAGATTGCATTTTCATTGTAATCCAGCTGTTCAAACACCATCTGCTCATCAAAGTTCACCGTGACTGCCTGTCCGTTCAGTAGATCTTCCATATACTCTTTGATTTCCGGCGAGGCGGTGCGGATCAGCTTTCCTGCCAGACCGTTCGAACTCGTATCTGCCCAGTACGGGCGCAGTTTCTTTTCTTTTAAATAATTGGTAATCGACCATGGATTGTAGATATCGCGGTGTCCGCCAAAGATAAATCCATCATACCACTGCTTCACAACGTCCTTTTTGTCTCCCATTCCGAACTCGTCCAGAGATGCAAAAACTTCCTTTTCGGTAAATCCAAAACAGTCCGCATACAGATCCGATGTCGTCGTCACCACACGCAGATTATTTAAGTCAGAAAAAATACTTTCTTTCGAAACCCTCGTGATTCCGGTCATCATCGCACGTTCCAGATAAGGATTCGTTTTAAACGTCGCATTAAACAGACTCCGCACAAACGTTGTAAATTCCGCCCAGTAGCCATGGACATACGCTTCCTGCATCGGCGTGTCGTACTCATCCAACAGAATAATCACTCTTCTGCCGTAATACCGCGCCAGATACATACTCATATTATTGAGTGCCGCTGCGGCCTCCGCATCGCCCATATGCAGATTGACCTCGTTGTATGCTTTCTTCTCATTTCCGCTCAGCAGATCCCCATCCAGAAGATACCGGTTTTCTTCATATACTCTCGCAATCTGCTGTTTGATCTGGATTTTCGCTTCCGAAAGCTGATCTGCTTTCACGGCTGCAAAACTCAAAAAGATCACCGGATATGTTCCCTGAAGTTCCCGATATTTTCCTTCTTCCCAAACGCCAAGTCCTTCAAACAGATCGCCCCGGACGGCATATTTATTAGAGAAAAAGCAGTCCAGCATGCTCATATTCAGTGTCTTGCCAAAGCGGCGGGGGCGGGTGATCAAGGTGATTTCATCCCCGTTTTCCCACCAGTCCTTGATGAAGTGAGATTTATCCACAAAGAAATAATGGTTTTCCCTTAAGGATGCAAAATTCTGTTTTCCTATACTGATTACTTTTTCCATCCATCACACCTGCTTTCGGAATTTGTCCTTTTCTCGATTATACACTATCCTTTCCTGAATTCCAATCTTAAAACATCCTATTCGCCGCAAACGTAAAAAACAATAACGCCAGAAACAGCACTTCCAGCACCGCTCCCAGAATGGTAATGATCTTTCCCGTCTTCTCTTTCCAGATTTTTTTCATCCCCAGATACAATAGAATTCCGATCACCGCGCCAAGCGTATTATCGATCACATCCGTAATATCACTCGCGCCGATCGCAAAAATATACTGCGTCACCTCAAAAAACAGGCTCAGTCCCGATGCAAGGAGAATGCGGTTCTGGATTTCGCTGTCCGGATAGAAGGCTGAGATGCAGAGGCCGAACGGCAGAAAGACCAGCATATTTTCGATAATTTCACTAATCTGCACTTTCCCGTTCACCACAACCGACGCCGCATACGGAATCAGATTAATCCCCCGCAGGTGCGGAATTTCTTCCGGGCGCAGAGCGAATTTGAATAAAATGCACCAGACAAGTAGCGCCAGGTAAATGCCGAATACCACAAGTAATGCTTTTGATTTTTTCTCGTTTTTCCAGGTCATGTTCTTTCCTCTCTCATCTTCACTTGATAAGAGGATTCTACCAAAACATTCTTAGGATTCCGCTTCTTCTTTTCCAAAGAAATCCCTATAGATTTCCTAAGATTTTCTGATGCTCAGATTCTTTTACATTTCTTCATCATGCCAATTTATTATATCTTTCATATCAATTATATCTTTTACATATCGCAAAAAACTGTGTATAATACCCCGTGGGCAGAGAAAAGAAGCGGGATGAAAATCCCATATTCCCCTGGGACAGCAGTATTCTCCCCACTGCTGTCTCTCCTTTCAGTGAAGGCTGTCGCAGACAGTTTTCTGTGGTGTAGGTAAAAGAGGAGGCCGTGCACTGAGCACAGCCTCCTCTTTTCGTGTTTTTCATCTTTATTTTTTCATCTTTATTTCTTAATCTCATATCCGCAATACTGCATCACCAGCTCACAGAACATTGCGTTTGCCCAGGAGAACCACTCTCTGGTGTAAACGGTCGGATCATCTACGAAAACACCCTCGTGCATCAGTCCTGTACCGCCGTCGGTTGCCATCAGTTCGTGGATCATCTGATGTTTCTCCTCTTTTGTCGGTGCGGTCAGTCCCTCGATGGCTTTGGAGATGTGCCATACGTAGCGGACCGGTGTGTGCGGGCTTCCGATACCGGAAAGCTTCGTTCCTGCATAATAGAACGGGTTTGCCTCGCTTAAGATCAGCTTTCTTGTGTTGTCAGCCACTTCCTGGCTTTCCGGCTCGTAGCCGAGATAGCTCATAGCCAGAAGACTCGGTACATTGGCATCGTCCATCAGATTATACTGGCCAAAGCCGTCTACCTCGTAAGCATAAACATCGCCAAGTCCCCAGATATGGGTGGTACCGTAAGTCTCAATGGCCTGTTTTACGGTCTTTGCCATCTCTTCTGCTTTCTTCGCAATCTCCTCTTTTCCGCCGACGAAATCTGCGATCTCCTTCAGATAATTCAGAACGACAACCGCAAACATGTTGGACGGAATCAGATAACCGTAACGGCAGGAATCATCGCTTGGACGGAAGCCGGACCAGATCAGGCCGATGCCGGATTTTACCTGCGCACCTTTTCCATCGCGGGAAAGCGTATCGGTGTAGGAGCAGTTTTTACGGATGAAGCTGTACGGGGATTTCTCCTCGTGGTTCATTTCAGTCTCAAATACAGTCAGGATTTTGTCAACACCTTCCCAGAAAACCTCGTCAAACTGATCCGTTCTTCCGGTGTTCTTCCAGAACAGATAGGAGAACTGCAGCGGATAGCAGAGAGAATCGATCTCATACTTTCTCTCCCAGATCCACGGTCCCATATCGGTCTCGTCCTTCTCCCAGCAGTTGCCGTTCGGTCCTTCGTTGAATGCGTTTGCGTATGGATCAATGTTGATGCACATAAACTGGCGGCGGATCAGGCCTGCGATCAGGTCAGCCAGCTCCGGGTCGTTCTGCGCCGGAACAAGGTACGGGCGCAGCTGTGCTACCGAGTCACGCAGCCACATGGCCGGGATATCTCCGGTGATGACGTAGGTGCTGCCGTCCTCCATTTTCTTTACGGTTGTGTCGAGGGTATTGGAGTAGCATCGTTCAAACATATCAACGATTTCCGGCTCGTCTTTCAGTTTTTCTCTCAGGCTTAAAATCAGCTCCTGAATGGACTTTGGTAAGGTCTCTTTCATTCTTTTTTCATCCTTTCGCTCAATTTTTCTCATTTCCCGTTATTCTACAACAGGGCATCTCCGCAATCGAAAATGCCCTGTTGTAGTTCTTATAAAATTAATGTATCAGACTTATTTCTGTGCGTCAATCTGTTTCTGAGCTTCTTCGCGGATGGTCTCCCAGCCTGCGGTCTCAAGCTCTGCATCGATTGTTTTTACAAGCTCTCTCGGATCCTGTGCGCCGGTGAATAACTCAGAATAGTATTTCTCATATACGGCACGGCAGTTTGCAAGCTCTGTTTCGATGTTGGAGGTATCCAGGTTGAATCCAAGCATCTCAGACGGAGTTGCTTTCTCGTTCAGCTCTTCTACTTCATCCCACTGGTTGAAGTCAACATCGTCTGTCTGAGTTACGTTGAAGAAAGTACCCTGGGTATATCCGGCCATACCCCAGTCAGTGGTCAGGCGGTGTACCTTATTGTCATCGGTGTACTCGAAGTCTTTTCCTTCTGCTCCATAGTAGAACCAGTCACGTACTTTGGAATCCGTATTTACCAGGTTCAGAAGCTGAAGTGCTTTGTCCGGGTGCTTGCATCCGGAGTAAATACCATTGATGGAACCACGTACAGTTGTGTTGGAAACGACTGTGTTGCCATACTGTACTGCTGAACAATTGGCGATACCATTGTTCGGACCCCATGTTGTTTTTGCAGCGCCGCTCCATCCCTGTGCAACAAAGAACATTGCGTATTTGCTGGAATCATCTGCTGTCGGAGCGTCTCCGTTGATGATGCCCTCCTGATACATTTTACGAACGATATCCAGGTTGGAAAGGATTTCTTCGTCATCCAGCGGATTGACAACGGTCTTGCTGTCATCGCCGTATTTAACGCCGATTGCCGGAAGTCCGGAGCTTAAATCATCGTAGTTCAGGTTCAGCAGGAAGTTTGCACCATTTTTGGACATGAAGTACGGAGATCCGCCTTCGCCCTCTTTTACTGTCTTCAGAGCATCGTACAGAGTATTGAAATCTGTTACAGAATTTACATCAATGTTATATTTGTCTGCAATATCCTGATCCCATACAAAGTACTCGGAAAGGGAGCTGTCTTTGTAGGTCGGTACGCCGTAGATTTTTCCATTTACTTCTACTGCTTTCCAGTAATCTTCCGGAATCATGTCATACAGCTCGGAAGCGTTGTCTTTGAGCAGATCTGTAATGTCCATCAGTGCGCCGGTGTTCACCTCAGAAGAGTAACGGTTCTGGTCGGTGAACAGGATATCGAAATACTCGCCGGAGTTTGTGATAACGCTTCTTCTGTTATCCCAGTCACCCCACGGAACGATTTCCATGTCTACATTAACGCCGATTTTCTCCTCCAGATATGGGTTGATCTGTGCAAGCCACTCATCATAATCCTTCGGCATTCCGTTACCAACCTGAATCCATTTCAGTGTAACAACTTCATCTTTTGCATCACTCTTTGAAGAGCTGCTGCTTCCGTTGCTGCTTCCGCAGCCTGCCAGCATGCCACCGGCCATAACAGCAGAAAGTGCAAGAGCTAAAAACTGTTTCTTTTTCATTGTAGCATCCTCCTGATATAAAATATAGAATGTTGAAATTATCCTTAACCGAAGCCTTTTGCTTCAGTATGAGATCCATAAAGGTAAATGGTCGATCAGCCTTTTACCGCACCGACCGTCAGACCGGAAATGAAGTATTTCTGGAAGAACGGATAGCAGCATGCGATCGGGATGATGATGATGATTGCCATCGCCATACGGGCGCCCTCTTTTGGCATCGAGTTCATGTACTGTGCCGTGGTAACGCCAAGAGACGGGTTGTTTGCCATCACCTCAATATTTCTCTGTACGTGATCCAGCAGAGCCTGCAGGGAATACAGCTTGGTATCGCTGATGTACAGGGAAGACTGGAACCAGTCGTTCCAGTAACCGAAGGTGAGGAACAGGGCGATCGTTGCCATCAGCGGTTTCGACAGCGGCAGGGCGATCTTTCCGAAAATCTGGAACTGGGTTGCTCCGTCGATCTGTGCCGACTCAATGATGGATTCCGGAATGTTGGTCTTGAAGAACGTTTTACAGATAACAACGTTGAACGAAGAAACACAAAGCGGAAGGATCAGCGCCCAGATACTGTTTTTCAGGTTGAGGAACTGTGTGTTAACTACATAAGAAGAAATCATACCACCATTGAAGATCATTGGAATAAAAACGACCATGGTGAAGAATCCGTTCAGTTTGTAGGTGCTTCTGGAAAGAACGTAACCCATCAGCATCGTAAGGGCAACTCCGATTACCGTACCGATAACCGTTACCGCAACGGAAACGCCAAGTGCAGTCACAATCATCTGTCCTTCCCGAAGAAGGAATTTGTAGGAATCCAGCGAGTATGCACTCGGGATAAACTGGTAGCCATTCATCTTGATCGAATGCTCGGAAGAAATCGAGATCATGAAGATGAATACCACCGGGATAATGCAGGCCAGGGCAAGGATCACAAAAATAACATTGAAAATTGCATTTGTAGATCCCTGGATCTGATTTAAATGTGAAGAGGAAGCCAGATCAAGATCTTTTTTCTTTTTTGCCATTTTTGTACCTCCTTAAATAATCGCGCTGTCTTCATCAATCTTCTTCACAATGGCATTGGCAAGAAGGATGGTGATGCAGCATGCAACAGACTGGAAGAATGTTGCCGCAGAAGTCATTCCGATCGGAGTGGAAGACTGCAGTGCGTTGTATACATATGTGTCGATAGTTGCTGTCGTTTTGAAGATCGAACCGCTTGCTCCCTGAGAAAG
Organism: Blautia sp. AF19-13LB; assembly: GCF_003479105.1. Classification (NCBI taxonomy): domain Bacteria; kingdom Bacillati; phylum Bacillota; class Clostridia; order Lachnospirales; family Lachnospiraceae; genus Blautia; species Blautia sp. AF19-13LB. The sequence continues at coordinate 35,826 of NZ_QUGO01000005.1, read as the reverse complement.
CTGGAAGAACAGTCCGAAGTCGGAGTAGAAGACCTTTCCGACATTCAGGATGAACATCATGATGATGACACTCTTTAAGCAAGGCAGGGTAATGTGCCATACCTGCTGTCTCTTATTGGCGCCGTCCATAACGGCTGCCTCGTACAGTGTGGTATCAATACCGGAAATGCTGGACAGGTAGATAACCATGTTGTATCCGGTAGATTTCCACAGATACATGAAGATCAGGATAAATGGCCATACACCGGCACTCATGTACCACTGAATCGGTTCCTTGCCTGCATTTCTCATTATACTGTTGATCAGACCGTTGTCCTGGTTCAGGAATGCATCCAGGAAGTAGGAAGCTACAACCCATGACATGAAATATGGGAAGAACATCATCGTCTGATATACCTTCGACGCTCTTTTGTTGTGCAGCAGGCTGATCATGATAGCCAGTCCTACGGAAAATACCATACCAAGAACGATAAATGCAAGGTTATACAGGATTGTGTTTCTCAGGATGACGAACAGGTCGTTGGATCTGATCAGGAACGAAAAGTTTTTGAAGCCGGCCCAGTCACTGTGGAGCAGGTTATAAATGAAACTCTTTCCGCCGGTGATTTTGTAATTCTTGAACGCAATGATCAGACCGAACATAGGCAGGAAGCAGAACAGAATATACCAGATGGTGGTCGGCAGCGCCATGACGGTCAGCTCCGTGTCATTCTTGGTCCAGCGTCCTTTTTTCTTTTTGCTTGGTTTACTCAAGATTTTTTCCTCCTTCTCCCGATTGCTCGGGCTTATCACTTGATCCGTTTATCTTACAAACGGAATCCCGGTAAATAATCTTTCCGGGAATGCGGTATACCTCGCCGCTCTTTTTCTGCGGTTCATTCATATGTTTGATCATACGTTTTGCCGCAAGACGTGCAATCGCGTCGGTGTCAACCGCAACCGTGGTGAGCGACGGACTGCACAGTTGTGCATAAATGGAATCATCAAAACCGGTCACGGAAACATCCTCCGGTACGCAGATTCCACGCTCTTTTAATGCCTGCACTAATTTGAATGCGGTGGCATCGCAGTTACAGACAAATGCGGTGGGCAGCTTCTCCGGTAGCAAAAGCGGAATGGCAATGCCTTCCTCGCTTCGGTCCGGGATTCTCCACTCATTTTTCGGGGAAATTCCCTCCTCCAGCATTCTCCGCAGATATCCGAGATATCGGTCGGAAATACTGGTTGTACTTCCTACGGTTCCGACAAATCCGATGTCTGTGTGGCCCTGCTGGATCAGGTAATTGGTCAGCTCATAGGAGCTGTAAATATTCTCGGTGATGACGGAATCGGATTTGTGGGTTCGATCGTAGATGTCCACATACACTTTCGGGAGATCAATCTGTGCAATCTGCTCCCGGACACCCTTATCGAGAATACCAAGAAAGATCAGGCCGTCGAACAGCCCTCTGGTCTGTATCGTGTTCATGTCCGACGGGAGTGTTGCTGTTGTCGGAGAAATCATGATACTCGAACAGGATGCTCTCTGCAGCTCGTAGATGATCCGCTCGTACATTGCCATATAAAATTTTCCTTCGTCTCCGGAGCTGAACCGCGGACTCATGATGATACCGACTTTTTTGCTCTTCCGTTTTCCGTAGTCCGGAAGGACATAACCGGATTCTCTCGCAAGCGCAAAAATCTTTTCTTTCAGTTCTTCTCCCACGCCGTCTTTTCCGTTCAGCGCCTTGGAAACTGTTACTTTACTGATGCCCAGCTTATCTGCCAGGTCCTGCATGGATACTGATTTTCTCTCTGCCATGTTACCAACAGCCCCTCTATTTGTTTCTTAACTTGTGTTTAGATGTTAACATCTTTTAGAAAGATTGTCAATAGCCTTTTCGTTATTTTGTATATTAAAATTCTTATTTTCCAGTCCTAATTTGTATAGATCGAGGAGTATTCTTCTGTTTCTTTTGATTTTTTAGACAGAAAATCTGTGTTCTTGTGTTAAGTCACATAACATCTTAATATTAACGCAGTACTTTTTCGCCTGTTTTCATTTTTAACGAAAAAGCAGCGGAAAGTCTGACTTTTTCGTCTTGTTGTCGCCCTTTCGCTGCCTTTCACTTTTCTATTATCTTCCGTACTGCTGCCGGATCGCCATAGCCGCATTGATTGCCACCGCCAGAAAAAAGACGGCTACAGATATCCCTGTTCCCATTGTTACTGCTTTGAACACCCATAAAATTGTTCCGCCAATCCCGGAACCCAGATTAACAATATAGGCATTTTTATAACAGGCCGCCAGTCCGATACAGGCAATCGCACTGCAGACAAAAAAGAATGTATCAAAGAAAACATTGATATCCAGTGTTCCATTTACTTTTGAGAGGACAGCCGCTATAATTCCAAACAGTATCATCGCTCCAAGAACCGTAAAGCTCAGCTCCCTGCGGTTCATCTTCCGCATAATGGTTTCCGTCTGTTTCTTCTTCCCTCTCCATTTCCAAAAGCTGTAAAGAGCCATCGGAGCCTGCATAAAAATCATAAATACAAAAGTTGCATATATCTTCGTCTGCCATGCCAGAATGCCATTGCAGATCGCATAGACAAAGCCAATCAGGAATCCCGGTGCAAAATTCATGGACACCATAAAATTAAACGTAATGCCGATCAGGGCTGTTACCAGGGCAAACAGCGTGTCCCCGCCAATCACCCCGGCTGCAGCGACTGCTGCAATCTGCAGCAGCAGAACAATATATTTTTTCTTTTCCATATTTTTAGTTATCCGCAAATAAAAGTAACCACACCCTTGTCATTATCCGACAGGCTTTCCATATCTTTCTCTGCGGTTTCCTGCTCCACAATCTCCACTCCATAACGGAACTCACTGAATCCGGACAGGTCCATCTTGAAGTTTGTTTCCCATGTGTTATTCATAATCCAGCTGTAAACCGGCCGTTTATTATTCTCCTCTTTGTTATCGCACAGAAGGATTGGGTGGGATTCCATCTCCCCCATGTAAAGTAACGGTGTGTCAAAAGTATTAACCAGAATCGTCTGATCTTTTGTCCGGTAAACGAGCCCTTCATCCGCAATATAGTATTCCATATTGGTGCCAGGAAGCTGATCAATACCAGGGCGCATGGTAACACCTCCGTTCTGGATCATCACTTCCGCATTCGGAAGATTTAACGATAACGGAAGGTACAGGCTTTCGATATCCTCGCTTAATGTTTTTGCTACCCGGTAAGAAAACTCAATTTTCGGAAGATGACGGTACATTTTGATCACAACACTGCTGTGATACGTTCCCTCTAGGGTAAAGATCAGTTCTACTTTGGTAAACACCGGTCCGTGATCCAGAATTTTCACATCCGTAAGGTCACCCTGATACTGCTCTGCGTGAAGTCCGCGGATATTTCTTCCGATCAGACTGCGTTCCGCATAAACCCCCTTCCGTATTTCGGTGCGTTCATAAACCGGCGTGAAGAACGTTTCCAGACCGGATTTGCACATTTCAACCTCTGCTTTTTTATTGTAAAAGGAGGTAATACCCTCTCCGACTTTCCATTTGATCTGAAAGAAATCGTTTTCCAGACCGTAAGGCAGTTTGTAACTTTCCGGATCGTACGTGTTCACAATATCGCGCACCCGCTCTGCGCCTACCCAGGCAGTTCTGGTGAACAGGGTCTGGGACGGAGCCGGCTGCTCTTCGTACGTGAACGTTTTCTCTTCCATTGGCTCAAATTCTGCCAGAAAACTTATCAGGACTCCGCGCGGATGAGCAGACAGCTGCACCTCCATCTCCTGTTTTGTTTTGTCATCGGTTACTTTAACTGCAGAAAGACTTAAAGTTTCTACGTAAAATTCTACCGGAAATACTCTCTTTTGATGGCTTGTGGAAACAGCTTTCACTTTGCCGGACAGATTGTAATACCGCAGGATATCACCCAGTTTATGGCACTGCTCATTTTTACGCATTGCCGCGGCCTCATGTGCCTTGGAAGCATAGCTGTTTTTTCGCATATCCAGATTTGTTACCATGGTATCATACGGATTGGTTACCGTAGCAGAATGACCCCAGGTGTGCTCTGCATATAAAAGAGAATTATCGCCATATGCCTGAATCAGTTCTTTGTTATGTACCCCTGTTTTTTCTTCCAGTCGGTCGCAGATATGGTTCAGTCGTACGGCTTCTTTGTAATGTTTTACCGCATATGGTGTACTTCCAACGCCATTGCCCCACCAGTCATTGATGGCACCCCGATACACTGGTGCATCCTGCACTTTATCCCGGATTTTGTCATACAATTCCTGAAGCGTCACCATATGCATGGTGACTTCTTCGCCATATTTTTCATTAAACAGCGCAACCGTATCTGCAATGGCCGGGTTGATCGGCGCATTATCCGAAAAAACGCCGGAAACACTGGTGATATAGAAATCGTACGGATAACCGTTTTCTTCATATTCCTTTATGCTCGCAGCCAGATTCGTGTGCAGATTTTCCAGAAGTCCTGTCACATCACCATTCTTTTTGCCGAAGTAGTTTTCCGTCATAAAATTAACATTTTTGTTCAGAACAATGCCGAGGGCATTTCCCAGGTTATAATGCTCACCATTCCATACCAGCAGACGCTGTCCGTTCTCATTTTCCCAGAAATACGGTTTCTGGTTCTGATACAGCGGATACATGCCGTGATGGGTATGGATATTGGTATACAAAAATTCTACTCCGTTTTCGATCAGGGCATCGCGCTGTCCCATGGAGATACCATTAATATCTGCAATCATGGCTGTTTTGATCTGGATTCCTTTTTCGCCGCAGATTTCCTGCATCGTATGGATTTTTTCTTTCAGATATTTGCAGTCGGCAAGATCATTAAAGTTCAGATAATTGGCAGACAGACCGATGTTTCCTTTTTTTACCAGATCGAAAAACTTTTCTTTTTCTTCCTCCGTTGCCATTTTGAAGAACTGCTCCACGCAGTACCATGTCTCACAGTTCCATTTCAGATCTTTCTGGGTTGTGTTGTTTTTGATTCCATTTTCAATCAGTTCGACTGCCCGGCGGATGTTGTTTGCCTGATTGTAGATCACCTGCTCCTGCAGATCGGTGTATCCCACGTCAGTGTGGGAATGATGTACGATGTAGACTTCTCTGATTTTGTGTGTCATGATAATTTCTCCTTTTCCTGTTCTATGTTGCTCAAAATTTTTATCTCTCTTTACCCCACAGATGCCACCAGCATTTTAATCATTTCGCCCTCTTCCGGTACAATCCGGTATGTTCCGACCGCTGCAGGAACGATGGCGGTTTCTGCGTAATGTACCGTGAACGGTGCAAAGCTGCCATCCATGCTCTCGATGCGGGCACTTCGTCCCTCCACAAGATTCATCACATGAACCGTGTCATCCATCGAGATGGTGTGCGGCCCGGAAAGTGTATAGCGGATTGTGTCGATAAACTCGCGGCTGTGCAGTCCGGTGCGCTCTACTTCACAGTTTTCTGTTTTTTCCAGCGTTTTCTGCTGGCCGACGATATTGTCGTACACCCATTTGGTATCGCGGTTCCACTGGATATTTTTCATACCGTGGTCGAGATGGATCGGACGCGGCAGTCCATCCATGCCAAGGCGGCCCCAGTCCCAGAGCTTAAAGGTAAAAATATACGGTGTCGCGCTGATTTCCAGTACCATTGTATTCTTGCCGGAACAGTGCACCGTTCCTGCCGGGATCAGCACATGATCGTGTTTTTTGACCGGAATTTTGTTGACATATTTTTCAGCTGGGAAAAGTTCTTCTCCTTTTTCTGCTGCACGAAGTTCCCGCCCCATCTCTTTTTTATCCACGCCTTCTTTGAGACCGAGGTATACATACGTTTCCTCGTCTTCATCGGCATCCAGAAGATAGTAGCTCTCATCCTGCGTATATGGCATGCCGAATTTTTCATAGATATATTCGGTCAGCGGATGTACCTGCAGGGAAAGGTTCTGACCGCCCATCGTATCCAGCAGGTCAAAACGGATCGGGAATTCTGCGCCGAACCGGCCGTGGACTCTTTCACCCAGCAGTTCATGCGGCGCATAGAAGACAAGATCCTGTGCCGGTACTTTTAAGACTTTTCCGCCGATTTCCAGATTCAGGCTGTTTTCCTCCGGAACTCCGTCAAAGCTCCACGCGAAATTTTCCTTCGATGCATCCAGACCAAAGTTTTCCTTCATCCACTGACCGCCCCATACGCCAGGGTCGAAATACGGCTCCATACGAAATGGCTTTCTGGCAAGCTGCTGCAGTGCGCCTCGGAAGGCATTTCCCGTTGTAAGAACCGGTGCATTTTCTTTCTCCGTATCCAGAAGATACGTGAATTTTTCATACCGCTCTTTTTTATAGCGGTCCGCCAGACGCCATTCAATGAAAAATCCCCGTTTATATTTCGTCAGGATCGGATCATTATAATTGGTACTGTGCCAGTTTGGCATGCCGCTCCGATAGCGGAGCTGAACTTCCCAGCGGGTCAGATCGCAGTAAACAAGTAGATCTGCCTCGGTCAGAAGCTCTGCCGCTGTACCAACGATCACGATCAGACCACCGTTTGTATCTTTTTCTTCCGCACGTTCTGTCTCAATTGCTTTTTTCATGGTTTCCAGCTTTTCGCTCTCAAACCAGGTGTCTATGGTTTTATGACACATAATGCCGAAAACACGGTCATCGGTGATGTAATCTTTAAATTCTCTTAACAGCGTTTCTTCGTCTTTGGCACAGTCTTCGATATCAAAAATCCGGTCTGGCTGCAGCGCATTGGCCAGTTCCATTATTTCTTCTTTTCGTACACCCGGGTACAGATCAAAGGAAAGAATACAGGTTTTCTTTTCTTTCTGTTTTTCCTGAACCGCCCGTTTTAATTCTTCAATGATCTCCTTTTTTTCATCCCAGATTTCATTTTCATATCCTGTGATTTTCATTTGCGGATGTAATTCGTAGTTTCCATATTTCTTTTTTAAATTCATTTGGATTCTTTTCCTTTTCTTAATTTTTCTTCCATCCATTGGGGTGTTTCCTGCGCCGATCAGACCTATCATCTTTGTTTCAACGCTTTCGCATCTGGCGGATTTCGCACTTCTGTCCGGTTTCGTTTTTTTACATGTCATATGTTTACAGTTCCACCGTGTACTTATAACGATTTCCCGGATAATAGCAGATCGAATATTCAAAAACCTCGCCGCCCTTCCGGAATGTCTGCCGTGTCCGGATAAAAATAGGCATCTGCGCATCAATTTTCAGTGCTTTCTGCACCTCTTCCGATGGAAGTGCCGCCTCAAGCGTATCCCGGCCGGATTCAATATAGATTCCATGTTCCTCCCGCAGATACTGATACAGCGATTCCATGTATGGCTCCGGCTCTGTTGGCAGTTCGCAGATTTTTTTCAGATACGTAATGGTATAGACCATGGGTTTTCCCACAGCATTCCTCACACGTTTCAGGCAATAACATGGCTCCGTCAATGGAATCTGCAGACTTCTTGCTACCGTTTCCCCGGGACTTATCAGTTCCATCTTGCAGTATGTTGTCTGCATTTCGATATGATGCTTTTTCATTTCTTCCGTGAAACTGATGACACCTTCCATCTGCTCTTCGACTTTCTCGTAGACAACATCTGTTCCGATGCCACGCCGTGCACGTGCGTAACCGCTCTGTACCAGATTCGCCATCGCCTGGCGTACTGTCACACGCGAAAGCTCGTACTTTTCCATCAGCTCTTTTTCTGTTGGCAGAAAATCTCCTTTTTTGTACGTACCGCATTCGATCTGCTGTTTCAGAATCTGTTCCAGCTGCGCATATAGCGGCGGTGCTCCCGGATTTCTATCCATTTTTGCAGTTTCTCCTTCTTCTTTTCTCTCCATAGCATTATATTTTTGTTTCTGAAAATATTTTTGCTCTATTGTGTTTTTTCAGGAAACTGTGACAACAGGCCTTCCATGGCACGGCCGGATGTTTCCGTTTCTATCTGAATCCGAATCTTTCTTTTCTCGCACTCTCTTTCCAGTTCTTTTCCAAACCAGGAAAAACTTTTTGCAATCTGTCCGCCCAGAAGCAGCAGATCCGGCTGATATTTCTCCAGCACAGGAAGAAGGCCAGCCGCCACATCTGCTCCAAATCTTCTCCAGACTTCTTCTGCCTCCATGTTTCCCGCTTTTACCAGACCATACAATTCTTTTCCACTCCACACTTTTCCTGTCACAGCCAGGCTAATCTGCTCCAGACCGCGCACAGAAAGATAATCGTCCAAAATGGAATCTCCAAACGGCTGTTGATAAATCCATCCATTTTCCGGCACACCTTTTCCTGTTTTCACCGTTTTCCCGTTTTCTACAAAAGCCGACCCGGCGCCGGTTCCGATGCAGACGCACAGAATTTTATCCGCATCACGACAGTTTCCGTACCAGCTTTCTCCCAGTGCAAATGCTTCAATGTCATGTAAAAACAAAAATCGTGCTGATCCAAGTTCCGGCACGCGCGCCTTGATTTCTCTTTCCAGTGGAATCCCGTAAATGGCATCGTACTTATTCAGTCCCTGCATCCGGCTGATTCCATTTTCATAATCAAACGGACCCGGAATCGCCATCCCAACTCCGACAACACTTCCGTCTGCTTCTCTCATCAGTTCCCGGCAGATCTTTGCAAAATTGTCCAGAATCTTCTCTGTGCTCTTCTGCGCCTGTGCTGGAAATTTCCGGATTTTTGTTCTTACTCCATTTCTGTCCGACACACTTCCTTTGATTTCCGTTCCGCCAACATCCAGAAGGATATATTTTTTCTTCTCCATCCCGCTTCCGTCCCTTTTCATCTTTTCCCTGTATTCTTTCTGTTTATATGCCACTAGGATCTCATTTCTTTGTATTGGTTCTCCTGCCACCTTGTTATAATGTTATAACCTATTCATTTTTCTGTTGCAAGCGCCTGTCTGCAATTTTGTCTGCTTTTGCAAAACTTTGTGAAAACGCGATAATACGTTTTATGCACTTGGCGCAGAACGCAAAAAATCCCCTGTTTCCGGGGTTTTTTATACACTCCGGACAGAGGATTTTTCTTATTTTCTACTTATTTTAATACATTTTCCAATTTAACAAAAAGGTTATTCATCTCCTGCACCACGCTCTGCAGACTCTTTTCCCCGACATAGTTTCCAATCGCAAACAATGCCTTATACAAAAAATTAACCGCCCCCTGCAATTCTTCGTTTTGCTCTTTTGTTTCTTTCCGAAGCTGCTGCAGTTTTTCTGCCATCGGAAACAATTCCGCAAGAATCTGCTCTTTTCGTGCCCGATCCGACGGTTCATCTGTCTCCATTTCTTCGAGATCATAGTTATCTGTTCTGCCGCATTTTCCCTTGCACACTGCGCAATCCGGATTCAGACGGTTCTTTTCTGCCTCCACGCGTACAATCCAGGATTTCCCCTCTTCTTCCCTCAGCTCTTTTTCCGGATTTGCCGCACAAATTCCGCCAAGCAGAATCTCATGCGTGGCTTTGTCCGGGCGGTGACCATTGCTGTCACCGCTGGAAAACTCCTGCGATTCACCTTTTGCTGCTTCTCCTCTTCCATCTACCGACCGGGCCAGACCGATCAGCGCACCAAGAAGCTCCTTTTGTATCTTCGTCATACTCATTTTTCTAATACCTCTTACCGAGCTTTTCATTTTTTTCGTCTTACATATTCCACAAAGCAGAATGTACCAATTGTAAAAATACTTTTAAGGGCACACGCTAATTACTATATCTGATTTTCTACAAAATTTCCCCCTCCGTAGAAATCACCACGGTTTTCACCGGAATCTTCTTTCCACTCTCTTTCAGTGCCATCTTCACGGCACGCTCCATTCCTGCGCAGCACGGAACCTCCATGCGTGCAACCGTGATACTCTTAATATCATTGCACATAAAAATCCGCGCAAGTTTCTCGGAATAATCGATATCGTCAAGTTTTGTACAGCCTACGAGAACGACATGATCCCGAATAAAATCCTGGTGGAAGTTTCCATACGCATACGCTGTACAATCCGCCGCAACGAGAAGGTCTGCTCCTGCAAACATCGAAGCCCGCTCCTGCACCAGCTTGATCTGCACCGGCCACTGGCGGAGCCGGGACGGAACTGCTGCAGAATTTTCCTGCGCATCTGCACGGTCAATCGCCCAGCTGTTTTCACCTGCTTTTCCTGCTCCGGTATTCTCCTGTCCGGCCGCCTCTTTTGCCTTCCGCTGGTTCTCTTTTACCGCCTCCTCATCATACGGCAGCGCCTCCCGCTCCACAAACGAAATCGCATCTGCCGGACAGACCGGCAGGCAGTCACCGAATCCGTCGCAGTAGTCATCCCGGATCAGCTTTGCCTTCCCGTCAACCATCGCAATCGCACTTTCATGACAGGCATGCGCACAAAGCCCGCATCCTGTACATCTGTCTTCCTCTATCTGAACAATTTTTCGAATCATCGCTGAATCTCCTTTTTTCTCTTTATTTCTCAATACCTGTTTGTTTCTCAACTATGATATCATACTTTATCCCTGTTTTGACAGTTGTTTTTTCTAGTAGTTTTTTCCTACAATACCAACTCTTCATCCAGTGCCAGCGAATAAATAATTTTCTCTTTCACTTTCTTCCCTGTCGTCCGCTCCAGTGCCTGCTGGTAGTAGGCGAGCTGTTTTTCATACCTCTTTTTCAGCTCCCCGGCTTCTCTCACACGATCCGTTTTGTAGTCCACAAGAACAATCTCATCCCCCTCCGGGAACCATGCGTCAATGATTCCCTGCACGAGAATGGTTTCATCTTCCGGATAGGACGGATCTGCCTCACTTGCCGGAACGGACATCACAAACGGCTGCTCCCGCTTCAGGGTTCCATTTAGAAAGGCATTCCGCATCCGCATTCCGACCGGACTCTTTGCGAACGCCAGAACAGATTTGAAATAAATGCATTCCACTGCCTCTTTCGTCATTTTTCCTTCTGCAATCAGTTCCTCCGTCTGTGCCATCAGCTCTTTGATGCTGTACGCCCTGCGGTAATCGAGACATTCCAGCAGGCGGTGGTACGCCGTTCCGCGGTCAGCTCCCGTCAGGGCCTCAGCGTGATCCTTTTTCATAAAGCCCGGCACAATCGGTACGAGTTCTTCCTGCACAAACAGCTCTTTTCCGATCTCCGATTCCTCCATCCCTGCCTTTTTCAGCTGGGAAACCGTTACCTTTACCGGAATCTGTTTCTCATTCTCATAAGGATACTGATATGCAAACCGTTCTTCCACAAGCTCTTTCAGCGTCTCTTTTCTCGACGGCTGTTTCGGAATTTCCATGATTTTCTGTTCATTGACCGCGCGCTCCATCTGATGCAGCACCTCGCCCTCGACAAGTCCCGCCGGTGATACAAGACGGATTGTGACCGGAATTTTCTCCGCATACAGCGGATTTTCCTCATTTCCCGCAAGGCCGAACTGCTCATACAGCCCATCAAAACAGCGATTTCGTGAAAAAGCCGGGAGAATCCAGTCAAGATAGCCGGATGCGCTGCTTAAGGTTTGATACGACAGCAGTTCTTCCTGCCGTCCCGCATGTGCCGCACACTGTTTTACACGGCTCTCCAGCTTCGATGCCATGCCTGTCATGATCAGCTTCTCCTTCGGGCGTGTCATCGCAACGTAGAGCACACGCAGCTCCTCCGCCAGATTTTCCAGTTTCATGCTCTGGCGGATGATCTGCCGCGGCAGTGTCGCCTGGCGCACGCGGTGTTCGGGATCGATCGCATCTGCGCCGATGCCCATCCGGGAATGCAGCACCAGTGCTGCACGGCTGTCCATCTGGTTGAACGATTTTCCCATACCGGAGAGAAATACAATCGGAAACTCCAGTCCTTTACTCTTATGAATACTCATGATGCGCACGGTATCTGCGCTCTCACCGTAAATATTCACCTCTCCGAAGTCCACTTCATACTTCTGCAGCTGTTCGATATAACGAATGAAGTTGAACAATCCACGATAACTCGTCGCTTCAAATTCCACCGCCTTTTCCACCAGCATTTCCAGATTCGCCCGCCGCTGCACACCGCCCGGCATCGCAGATGCATAGCCACCGTAACCCGTCTCCTCGAGAATCTGTGTGATCAGCTCATGAATCGGCGTATACGGCACGCGGCATCGCAGCGTCTCAAGCTGTGCAAGAAACCTCCTAAGTTTCTCCCTGAGCGCTTCATCTTCCCCAGTCACCGCATATTTTCCACATGCCTCGTAAATTTTTACCTCTTTATCCACACAACGCACCGCCGCAAGCTCCGCGTCTGTGCATCCGCAGATGGGGGAACGCAGAATGGCCGTAAATGGAATTTCCTGACAAGGATTGTCACACAGATGCAGGTAATTCAGCACCGTCACAATTTCCTGCGTGGAAAAGTATCCCGTTTTTGATGTACTGTAAGCCGGAATTCCAGCCGCCTGCAGTACGCGCGAAAACGTCTCCGACCAGCCGCTGACCGCACGGAGCAAAATGACGATATCCCGGTACTGGATTTTCCGGTATTCCCCGGTCTCCTTATCCACAACTTCCTCATTTCCAACCATTTCCCGGATGCGCGCCGCAACGGCAGCCGCCTCCGTTTCCATCTTCGTCTCGCGGGATTTATCATCTTCCAGCTCCGGCGCCTGGTCGTCCAGCAGCAGAAGCTCCGTTTCGTATGCCGTCTGCCACGGATCCGTCTTTCCCTCTTCTTTTTTCGGGAACGCCGCACCCGCATGGAGGCTCGCCGCCTCGTCATACGCAATGCCGCCGAGCTCCGGGCTCATGAGTTTCCGGAATACATAATTCGCCGTCGCAAGCACCTCCTGCCGGCTTCGAAAGTTTTTGTCGAGATCAATCCTCTGCTGACTTTCTCCCTCTTTTTGATACGTGTGATATTTTTCCAGAAACAGCTCCGGCCGCGCCAAACGGAAACCATAGATACTCTGCTTGATATCGCCGACCATAAACCGGTTCCATCTGCCGTCCTCCTCGCCGGACACGGCAGAGAGGAGCGCCTCCTGGATAAAGTTACTGTCCTGGTACTCATCGATCATAATTTCCCGGAACTGCTCCGACAGCTCCCGCGCCGCATCGGTCCGCACCAGGCAGCCGTCTTTTTGCTGCACGAGAATTTCAAGCGCAAAGTGTTCCAGATCAGCATAATCGAGAATATTTTTGCTCCGTTTTTTCTCCGCAAACGCTTTTGCAAACTGCTCCGTCAGATCAATCAGCACCCCGATGGGCTCCCGGCAGTCGGCAATCTCCTCCGCAATCGCAGCGCTGTCCTTCTCAAAGAACTGCTCTTTTAACTTCTGCAGCTCCTTTTTGCATGCATCGCGCTCCGCCTTTACCTGATCTTTCAGCGTTTCACTCACATCGTCTGCCTTTTTCCGCGAAAGTGCTTTAAACTTCATTCCGGCCATCGCGCACACCAGTTCATCAAACGATTCTGTTTCCAGCAGTTCTTCCACCATCTGCTGGTCAGAAGCCAGCGCCTCATCATATAAATACGGTCCTCCAGAGCTTGCTGCTGTTTTCCGGTTTTCCTGAATCCCTTCCAGAATACTCGAGAGCCGCTTTTTCGCCTCGCTCATCAGCTCCTGTACCCAGATACTCTCCTGCACTGCTTCCGGTGAATCCATCTGGTACGCCGCCCGGCACTCTTCGAGCCACTGCTCCGGCCATGGATAGCTCATGGAAAACTCATACAGTTTCAGCACAAGTGCATCGAGCCCGTCATCCTGCTTTCCCGCCGCGTAGCTCTCCACAAACCGTGTAAATGCAGACTCCTTTTCCGTAAAGCGTTCTTCCATGACCTTCTGGATCACATCGCTTTTCATCAGACGGATCTCCCCTTCATCCGCCATGCGGTACACCGGATCGAGATCGATCATCTGAAAGTAATTTTTTATCACATAGGAACAGAAACCGTGAATTGTGCTGATCTGCGCATGGTGAAGCAGGGTCTGCTGCCGCTGTAAATGCTCATTTTCCGGGTTTTCCGCAAGGCTCTGCTGCAGAGCGCGGCCGATTCTCTCTTTCATTTCTCCTGCCGCCGCACGCGTAAAGGTTACGACAAGAAGCTGGTCAATGTCGATTGGATGCACAGGGTCTTTCACCATTGCAAGGATCCGCTCTACCAGAACCGCCGTCTTTCCGGAACCCGCCGCCGCGCTGACCAGAAGATTCCGGTCTCTCGCATCAATGACTTTCTGCTGTTCCGCTGTCCATTTTACTGCCATGTTCTTTCCCTCTTCTTTCTGGCTGATTTTCTTTCCCTCACTTGGAAAAAATGCACCATATTTCACTTTTTCAAAAGCAGTCACTCTTTTTGATCTCTTTGTGCTGTCTCCTGCATTACCTTCATCAGCAGTTCTGTATCCATGCCCTTTAATTTACGGTATTCATATCCCTGAATTTTCTGATCGAATCCGCAGATTCCCTGATATTCGCAATATGCGCATGCCGTTGCTCCATCCCGCTGAAACGGCGAAATTTTTACATTTCCCGAGAAAATGCCCTCGCCGATCTCACGTACCTTCTTTCTGGTGTATGTCCGAATCACGTCAAACTGCTCCGACGATGCCACTTTCGAATAGCCTGTGTAGCTTCCGTCCTTCTTCTTTCCAACCGGAATCACATCCGACGTCGTTCCGTCCTCGAGTACACGGTCGAGCAGCTCCACTACCTTCCGATCTGCATTTACAAGGCCATCCATCCGCAGTGCTTTCAGCATCCGTCTGCCCCACGCCTCATCGGTCTCATCTTCTTCCTGGTCGAGGATCGGATCATCAATATGATAATAAAATACCCCTGCAGGCTCCACCAGCTTACCCGGATGCTTTTTCTGCTCCAGCTCCACCGCCGCATCGAGATAAACTGCCAGCTGCAGCTGTAATCCATAGTAGAGTGCCACCAGATCAAGTGACGTATTTCCTGTCTTGTAATCGATGATTTTCACATACACCTTATCGTCCGTTTCGCAGAGATCCACACGGTCAATCCGTCCGCGCAGCCGCATCTTCTCATGCTCCGACAACTCAATGTTGATCGCAGACAGGGAATCCTCCATGGAAAAGGAAACCTCAAACTCCCCTGGCTCAAATTCTCCCTGCCGGATCTGCTGCTGCAGTGCCCAGACAGTTCGTTTCAGAATCCGCTTTACGCGGATGATGCGGTACTGATTCCGGCTTGAACTCTGAAAAATTGTGTTTCCATAGTCCGCCATCGTCTCCTCGACACACTCCTCAATCAGACGGTCACGCGTGTCATCGGTCACCGTCTTCCAGGTCTCACCGTTCTCCTGCAGCTTTTTCGAAAACTTCTCAAGCGCTTCATGCATGACCGTTCCCATATCCGCCGCTTTCAGCTCATACTGATCCCGCTCGCGA
Organism: Blautia sp. AF19-13LB; assembly: GCF_003479105.1. Lineage (NCBI taxonomy): Bacteria > Bacillati > Bacillota > Clostridia > Lachnospirales > Lachnospiraceae > Blautia > Blautia sp. AF19-13LB. Next base: position 20,408 of record NZ_QUGO01000005.1, on the reverse strand, counting down.
ATCTGGAGACCAAACTCCATAAAATGGGCAAACGCACATGCCGCATACTTTTCCAGCCGTGTCGCACTGTTTTTTAACGTATCCCCGTACAGCGCCGATGCCGCACTCCTTCCGATCACACCATCCGCACAGCGCAGAAAGGCCGCTTTCCGATACGTCTCCGCCGGAATCCCCGCCTCCGGATGCGCCGCATACCAGCGGTAAAGCTCTTCAAACAGCGGATTTATCTCGCCCTCTGCCGCCTTTCCAAGCTCCTCCAGAAACAGTGCCTCCCCGGAACGCGGCATTTCCAGTTTCTCCTCCGGATTTTCTTCTTTTTCGATATCCCGCACCGGAATTTCCGGGAAGAGTTTCCGGATTTCATTGATCAGATACGACGGATTCTGCGCCTCGCCGGATGCACCTGCCTTTGCAAACGAAAGATACAGCCGCTCCGACGGCTTCGTCAGATTTCGGTAGAGATGGAATTTCTGCTGATACATCGTCTCACGCGCCGTCGGGGACAGCTTTGCATCCGCTCGCTCCAGCTCCTCACGGTCATACTCCGACAGGATACCGCCCCCCGCATCGTGGCGCGGAATCAGTCCATCGTTCACACCGACAAAAAACAGCACGCGGATATCCTTCAGACGTGACCGTTCATTGTCTCCGACCAGCACCTGATCCGCTGTCGGCGGAATAATGCCAACAGAAGCCTCTGCAAAGCCCGCCTCCAGAATCTCCTGATACTCTGCCAGTGTCATTTTTTCCTCGCCCAGCACCTCGACAATCTTATCCAGAAGCTCCATGACAATACCGTAAATCTGGCTGTATTCTTTTGCAAATGCCTCCTGCCCCCGCTCTTCAAACTGCTGCCGCCGCTCCTCAAGTTTTTCCTGCATCCGATTCTGCACCGCCAGTGCGTACAGGGCCTCCGTCCGCTCCCGCACCGTGGCGTCTTTTTTCTTCATCTGTTCTGCAAACGGCTGCACTTCGGCATAGAATTTTTCCCGCAGGAGATTGCGCTGCGGCACTTCATCCGGTTTGATGCCGCGGTATCCCCGCGTCCACGTCTCCCCATACGCTTTCAGCCCGCGGATGCCAAGTGCCAGAACATAGTTTTCCATCGCATCTGTCTCCTCGCGGCTCAGACTCGAAAGGCCGCAGCGCAGATAACGGAAGACGCTCTCGTAGGAAAAGCTCTGTACCACCATCTCGATCGCCGCGCGCAGAAATTCCACGAACGGATTCATCAGCACAGAATGCTTTTCGTCCACAAAGTACGGAATGCCGCATTTTTCAAAAATTTCCCGCGCATATGTGCCATAAATGGAAAGATCTCCGGTCAGAACGGCAAAATCCTGGTACCGCATCTTCTCCTCACGCACCATGCGGCGGATCAGGCGCACCGTTTCCTCGAGCTCCGCACGTGGAGATGGCGCTACACTAATGTAAATACCCTGCTGTTTCAGATTTTGTCCGGACTCCAAATGCTCCTTTTTCGTTTTCTGTGCATTTTCCAGCGTGCTTGGCCCAATTTCTTTTTTGTTCTTTCCATTTGTTCCTGCCCCTGCTTTTGACTCTGCTCTTTTTCCTGCCTCTGTTCCGACAATCCTTCTTATTCCATATCGAAACAGGTTCTGTTCCAACTGATCCATCATGCTTCCCGACTGAAAACGGCCATATCCCGAGCGTCTGACCCAGATTTCCGGCTCCACTGGGCACCCTGCTTCGTCTGCCGCTTTCATAAGCTGTTGAATCAGCTGGCGGCTCATCGCAAAGAGCTGGTGCGGGATTGCCTTTTTATACGGATCCTCCCGCTCATCCATAATAATCGTCACATAGACCTTTTCACAAAGCCGGAACAGTTTTCCAAGCACACCGATCTGTACTGGCGTAAATCCGGTAAATCCGTCCACCAGTACCTCACTGTTTCGAATGAGTGATGATTCTTCCAGCTTTCCCGCCAGAACCTCCAGCACATCCTCCGCCGTCACGTAGCGATTTTCCAGATATTCTTCAAATGCACGGTAGATTACCCCGGTGTCTTTCAGCTTTGCTGCCAGCAGCTTTTTCTCTCCCGTCTCCTCCGCCCACGTATCAAGCTCGGACGGCGCAATCTGATACTGCTTCAGCTCGGAAATCAACGATTTCATCTGCGAAACTGCGCCGGTTCTCTTTAACGTACTTCCAAGAATCGTCAGCTCCTTTTTCTTCTCCTGTGCAACGCGTTTTACCACAAGACTCTTTCCCGTTTCTTCGAGCACCGGGTACAGACTGCCTCCGGTCTCCTCAAAAATACGGTAAGCCAGACGCTGGAAGCTCAAAATATCAACATTTAAAATACCGCCCGCCGGATGCAGTGACACAAGCTCTTTCTGCGTCTGCATTGTAAACTGCTCCGGCACAATGATCAGATAAGTTTTCTCCGGGTGGCGCATCGCTTCCGCCAGAATTTTCTGATACGCATATCTCGACTTTCCAGCCCCCGAATTTCCCATGATAAACTGCAGACTCATGTTTCGCTCCTCCTGTTCTGATCCACTTCTGCTCCAAAGATAAACATATCTACAGTATAGCAGACTCCTTTTTTCGATGCAATCAACCTTCAGGCAAACAGTAACCATTTCCTTCTGAAAATACTGCCATATATTTCTAACGTAAACGGCCGCTCTCAACAGCTAAAAATATTCAGCATTAAGAGCGGCCGTACATTTTAAGAGCAATGACAGCGTCATATATTTTTATTGTATTATACTTTTCAAACGTTCCATCAGTGTTTCCATGCGGCACAAAAAAATCGTTGCTGCAAGTAAATCCGCAGCTCCGCCCGGACTCATATTTTTCCGGATACAAATCTGATTCAGTTCTCGCACTTTTTGCAAACCCTCCGCGCAAAAAGCACCACCTGTCTTAAGAATTGCCTTTGCTTCCGTTTGCAGCCATCGCATTTCTTTCTCACTGGTTCTGCTGATGACATTTGTGTCCGTAAGCTCTGCTATAATTTCAAGAAGAATCTGTACATTGATCTGATTTTGATCCCTGTTATTTGCTATATACTGCTTCATATGAGGAACCGTACGTTCACACAGAATCGGATATCCGCTCATCGCCAGTCCCCGGACTCCTTTCTCGCCCAGATGGCAGTAAATTTTTTCTCCATGCGTGATCCCCGAGCTTTGTTTTAATTTTCTCAGATCCTGTTCCAACTCTTTTTTTGTCATTTCCAGACTGATCCGGCAAACATCCTCCGACTCGATTTTTCCGTAATTTCTCAGGGAAATTCCGGCTGCAGCTGCAAGAATGCCAATCGTAAAAATGATTCCTTTGTGCGTATTGACTCCTCCGGTTGCAACAAACATTTTTTCTTCCGTCTTTTTTCCTCTTTCTCTGAGAAGGGGAAACAATGTCTTCGGATCTGCCTCCCAGGAATACCCGGCTTCAAACATTGCCGCCAGATCTTCGGCGATCGCCTCTGTACTCTTTTGAAATGTCTGACAGTTCATATCTGTATGCGCACCGGTATCCTCCCGGTCTACTAAGCCTGGTTTTGGTGTTGTATACACTTCCTCCATCAGTGCCTGACTGATCTCAGCAGCTACGCCTCTTTGCAGCTGTTCTTCCCATATGATACCATAGATCTTTTTTCTCAATTCTTCGATCGAATGTTTTCTGCTTCTGCCACACTGGCAGGCCGGGTTGTCGCATAACAGACATTTTCTTTCCGGAAATCCAAGATCCTTTCTGCTGATTTTCGTATTTTCTTTTTCCAATACATCAATATCATACAGTCTCCCGATCTTCGTCTCTTCCAAAGCAATCATAAGCTTTTTCACCTGGCAGCCGTCTGCTTTCACAACCAAATATCCTTCATATCCGGTTATGTTTTCTTGTACCAGCCGGACTTCCGTCGAAATTTTTTCCGTTTCCAGCTTATTCTGTATCTTTTCTAGTCCTTCATAAAAGACCTTTTCGAAAAGTTCATTTACCTTTTCCGGACCCGGAATATTGAGCATAAAGCAGATTAAGGTACCCGGATATTTTTCAAGAAGCTCTTTCTGCGTTGCCACCCTTTTTTCTCGGCTCCACAATACCTGCTCTAAGGAAACCTTATTTTCCGTTTTCATTCTTTTTCCTTTCCAGATAGCGCCAGGTACTTTCCGGAAGCATCCCGCAGACGCTTTTTAATTGATTTTCCGCATATCTTTTTCTGACCTCAGATGCACTGATGATCTGGTCTCCATATGTTTTTCGGGGAATTTCATGAAAGCGGATCTGATAGCACGGCAGCTGCTCCCGTAAGCACTGGTTATAGGTATGTGTCACATCGCAGGCCGGTTCACTGCCTACATAGCGATCCGTTATATTAAGTTCCGGTGCAATACGCTCTCCAAATAACTGAATATCCAACTGGCAATTCATCTCATAGGCTTTCGCTTTTTCTTTGATAAAATATGTCGGAAACACAGCCGGCGAAATCATGTATTCTGAGGTCTGGTGAAGAATCACATTTGGAATTTCCTGTATTCCTTCTTTTACCAACTGATACCGTTCTCTCGTTGTCAGAAAGCTCTGTTCTTCTGAGAGGATAAAAATGTGCAGCCATTTGTTTTTTTTTGCCGCCTCCCGGATCAGGTATTCATGTCCCCTGGTAAAGGGATTACAATTCATAACCACTGCCCCAATACCGTTTTCATGCCTGTTTTCCACTTTGCACTTCTGTTGTTCCTGTGTTTCTTTTTTTAATCGTTTCAGGAATTTTTCCAGTCCGTTTTTGTCATTTTCCAGAAGAAGAATTTTTTCTGTCTGTGTCACCGGATACATTCCCATACTGCAAAACAGTTCTTTGTTCTGAGGCTTGGTAAATCCAAAAAAATGAGAAATTCCCATTCCATAAAAATATTCAATCAGAGATGTCATAAGATGTGCCAGCAGATTCTGTCCTTGATACTCTTCTGATACCGCAACACATTTTATGATATTTTTCTGGCAGGAAGCAGTTGCTATGATTTCTTTCTCTTTTCGCAATACAATGGAATGCGTAATCTGCTCATCATAAGTAAGTCCCATGTATTCCAGAAATTTTTTGAGTTCCTCTTTCTTTTTCCCGGTAAAAGGATCCCCTGTTTCTTCCATATAGTCCCCCACTGCCTGCCCTCCTTCTCTTATTTATGTACTGACTCCGGGAGTACCTTCTTTTCCTCTTTAAATTGGAATGGTTTAATCTGACGAACTACATCCATGATGGTTCCGTCTCTGCTTTCAATAATTCCTACAATACGTTCGCCAAATTCTACTTTCTCCGGTTCTCCTGCAATCCGGTAAGCCAAATCCCGAAGTTCTTCTATCGTTTTCAGCGGAAGTCCACTGTTTTTTACCGCTTCCAGCAGATCTTTTCGCAGTGGATTAACTGCAACTCCATATTCCGTGATGACTACATCTACAGATTCTCCCGGTGTTGTCACTGTTGTTACTTCCGTACAGATTGCCGGAATTCTTCCTTGCAATAATGGAGTCAGTACAATGGTGCATTTTGCGCCTGCCGCCGTATCCGGATGACCTCCCTGCGCGCCTGTTATAACGCCATCGGAACCTACTACAACATTGCAATTGAAATTTACATCAACTTCCAATGCTGCCAGAATCACAAAATCCAGTTTGTTGACTACTGCGCCCTTGTTAAAAGGATCTGCATATTCACCGGCACTGATTCTGAAATGCCTGATATCTTTTACTGATTCTACCGCATCCAGATCAAAATCCTGCGTATCCAGAAGTACATCAACCTGATTGTTATCCAGAAGATCACACATCGGTTTCGTCAATCCTCCGACGCCGAAACGCATACGGATTCCACGTTCCTTCATGATTTTTGCCAACGAAATGGTGGAAGCGATAGATGCGCCTCCCACACCGGTCTGATAAGAAAATCCATCTTTAAAGTACGGGGTAGAAGTGACAAATCGTGTACAGTAATCCGCCATCATCAGTTTTCTCATATCTTTCGTCGGTTTCGCTGCACCTGTTGCAATTTTCTTGGGATCTCCGATTGCATCTACCACTACTACATAATCTACCTTTGTCATGGAAATATGTGTCGGAAAATTAGGAAACGGCACCAGACAGTCCGTAATTGCTACGACCCGGTCCGCATAATCAGCATCTACCATCGCATAGGACAATACTCCGCAATCTGCTTTTCCACCGATACCACGACAGTTTCCATAATCATCACACGTCGGTGCTCCGATAAATGCAATATCCAGGTGTACTTCCCCTGTTTCGATTGCCCGAACTCTGCCGCCGTGGGAGCGCATCACTGCAAGCCCTTTCAGTTTTCCCTCAGAAATCGCTTTTCCAATCTCACCGCGCACACCAGAAGACTGGATTCCTGTAATCGTTCCATCTTCCATGTACGGTACCAGTCCTGCATGCGCTTTCCCCAGAGAACTGGCACAAATGGTAATATTTTTAATACCCATTTTATGGATTTCTTCCATCACCATATTTACAACCAGATCACCATCCCGGAAATGATGATGAAATCCAATTGTCATGCCATCCCGGATTTCACATTTCACCAGTGCCTCATGAATTGTTTTCACCAATTTGCTGCCATCGGAATTCACCACGCAGCGGGTTTTCGGACCATCTTTCTGATATTCATAACCATCATAATAATGCACTCCGTGAAATACTTCTTTTCCTGTTGCCTTCAATATTTCCTCGGGAATTTCTCTCCCTACTGCATTTTTCATCTTACAGTTCCCCCTCGTACACACCGGAAGCCTTGGCCAGTTCGATTATTCGCTTTGCACCATCATAAAATGCAATATCAATCATCTTTCCGTCCACAGTAAATACACCGATTCCCTGTGCCTTTTTGCTATCAATCTCACGGACTACTTTTTCCGCAAAAATAATCTCTTTTTCTTTCGGTGTAAAAATTTCATGTACAATATGAATCTGTCTTGGATTGATAATTGATTTCCCGTCAAATCCCATCAGGTGAATCGTATTGACATCTTCTCGAAAACCATCTTCGTTCTCCAGATCTGTATAAACGGTATCAAAACATTGCACACCTGCTGCCCGCGCAGCAATGACAAGCTGCTGTCTTGCTCCCATCAGTTCTATTCCGGTTCCCGTAATGTGGGTATGCAGATCTTTCGTGTAATCTCCACCGGACAGTGCGATACCAAACAGCCTTTTCGAAGCCTCGCAAATTTCTAATGCCTTCACCACACCTCTTGCCGATTCTATCGCTGCCATAATTAAGGTACTGTTCTCCGGTCTGCCAAATTCATTCTCCGCCTTTAAAATTTGCTGCTCCACTATTTTTACATCCTGCGCTGTCTCTGTCTTAGGAATACGGATGCCATCACATCCACCGGCTACTGCGCAGCGGATATCTTCCTTCCAGAAAGGCGTGTCCAGACCATTAATACGTACAATCCGTTCTGCTCCATGATAATCAATCGTGCGCAGTGCATGAAACAGGGAAAATCTGGCTGCATCCTTCTGATTTTCTGCCACTGCATCTTCCAGGTCCAACATCAGAGAATCTGCCCCATAAATATACGGATCCTTAATCAGTCCCGGCTTCTGTGCATTTAAAAACATCATGGTACGGCGTAATCGCTTTTTTGCGTCTCTCATCTGATTGCACCTCCCCATGGCAGCTGCTCCGACTGTCCGGCGGAACGGTATACCGCAGCTTCCACCCTCGCACGGATGGTGCAGTCCAGAGCTCCTTTATCTACAATCTTAATTTTTACGTTCTGAACTCCCAGACTTTTCAGAGTATCCAGAACCACATGACGGATCTGATTTCCATACTGATGAATCACTGTGCTTTCCAGTACCAGATCTATGTTTCCATCTCCATCTTCTACCGTAACCATACAATCGCTGGATTCCAGTGTTCCGGCTACGGCTGCTTTTTCTATCTCCATTTTCCTCTTCTCCCTGTATTTCCCGTGGGGCTGTCGCACTAAAAAAATCTGGCGAGACAACCCCCTTTATACTCTGCAGATTTTACTCTTCTACTGATTTTCCCGCAAAGTTCATCCAGTCCAGAATCTTCTGAATATACTCATCAAAGAAAATATCATCATGCCTTCCCGGTCCCTCTTCAAACAGCAGCGGAACGCCCAGCTGATCCGCAAACTCCTTCAGATCGACCGAATCCTGGTGACGTCTGTCCTCTGTACCGCAGCAGGTATACAATCTCGGAATATCTCTTCCTTCTTCTTTCCGGTTTTTCAACAGTGTAAAAACATCATGAACCTCCGGTGTAATCGCAGGCGGATCACCATATAACGCTTCACAAAGGGTGGATACCGTGTTAACCTTTCCCTGATAACGATATTCGGCATGGTAAGATCCCGCAACGCCTCCGATTGCCGCAAATTTTTCCGGACAGGTAAGTCCCCATTTATAGGCACCGTAACCTCCCATCGACATTCCTGCAATAAAACGGTTTTCCCGCTTTGTTGCTGCCGGGAAATTTCTCTCCACAAAATCTGTCAGTTCTTCTGTCAGATAAGAAAAATAATCCAGTCCGTATTTCATGTCCGTATAGGCGCTGTTATATACGCTTGGCATAACCACCATGATCTGATGCTCATCTGCATAACGCTCAATTTTGGAGGTCCGCAGATACGTAAGGTGGTCACCTGTAAATCCATGCAGCAGATACAGGGTCTGATATTTTTTGTTTTTTCCGAAAGTCTCTCCCTTTTTTCCCTGCTCCACATCTTCCATCCGCTCCTTTTCCGGAAGCAGAATCGAAACATCTACCTGCATCCGCAGGATACAGGAATGAAAATTACAATGTACATATGCTGCCATCTGTTTCTCCTTTCTGTCAGCCTTTTACAGCGCCGACAACCACACCTTTGATAAAATATTTCTGAAGCATCGGATAAATAATAATGATTGGTAAAATTCCGACAAATGCCAGTGCCATTCGGATGGAGTTGCCCGGAAGCGAAACTGCCTGTCCTTCCGCTGCCAGCTCTGATGCTCCGCTTCGCAGATATTCAATGTTTTTCATGATACGCATCAGCAGATTCTGAATACCAAAATATTTTGGATCCTGTACGTAATATAAAGCATTGGTCCAGCTGTTCCAGTAGGAAAGACCTGTAAACAGTCCAATGGTGGCAACTACCGGCTTCGACAACGGAAATACAATTTTGGTGAAAATTCCAATTTCTGACGCTCCGTCCAGCTGCGCAGCTTCGTATAATGCTTCCGGCAGACTGTTGCTGTAATAGTTTCTTACCAGGAAAATATTGAATGCTGTCATCAGAAGATTCGGAAAAATCAGTGCTGCATACGTATCTTTAATGTGAAAAAATGTTGTCCACATAATATACTGTGGCACCAGTCCTCCATTAAACAGCATGGTAAAATACACAAAAAAGGATAATGCATTTCTATATTTGAATGTTTTTCGTGCCATCGGATATGCGATCGAAGTTGTCAGTAGCACGCTTAATCCGGTTCCGACAACGGTTGTTCCAATCGTAACAAGATACGATCTTACAATTGTTGCTGCCTGTTTTACCATGTAGGTATATGCTTCCAAGCTGAGTTTCTTCGGCAAAATCTGATATCCGTTTGTAATCAGTTCATTTTCATCGGTAAAGGACGCAACCACCAGAAGAATCATCGGAAACAACGCCACAATACTGATTACCACTAAAATAACTGTTGCTATTGCAATAAATCGTTTTTCATCGCTGACTGTCTTTTTCATATCCTGCCTCCTAGAACAATGCGTTTTCCGGATCTTTTTTCCGCACAATAAAGTTTGCAATCATTACCAGTGCAAAACCAACTAATGACTGATATACACCTGCTGCCGAAGACATTCCTACATTACCCTGTTCCATCAAACCGCGATATACATACGTATCTATCGTCTGTGTCGTAGAAAACAGGGTTCCCGCATTCATCGGTACCTGATAGAACAAACCAAAGTCCGAATAGAATACACGGCCGATTGCCATTAATGTCATAATAATAATGGTTGGTCTCAGAAGCGGAAGTGTAATGGCAGTAATCTGTTTCAATTTAGAAGCGCCATCAATCTTTGCTGCTTCATAAATTTCCTTATCAATGCCTGCAATACCTGCCATATAAACGATCGCATTATATCCGGCATTCTTCCAAAGATATACAATAACCAGGATAAACGGCCATGCCGTTTTTGCGGTATACCAGTCTACGCCCTTTTTCCCCAGCGCATTTAAGATTGTATTGTTCACAAAACCGGTTGTACTTCCCAATAACGCATATACCAGATACGCCGTTACAACCCAGGACAGTAAGTGCGGAAATAACAGCACGGACTGGAAAAACTTTCCGCGTAACAGTTCTCCCAGCTCATGCAGCAGGATTGCAAAAATCACAGAAACTACTGTTCCGATCACAATAAACGCCAGATTATATAACAACGTGTTTCTCGTAATGACCCATGCATCATCTGTCAGAAACAAAAATTTAAAGTTATTCAGTCCACACCATGGGCTTCCCCAGATTCCTTTTGCATAACTGAACTTTTTAAACGCAATAAAGGTTCCCACAATCGGGATATAGTTATTAATAATCAGATATGTAATACCTGGCAGTGCAATGAAAAGCAATGCTAATGTATTTTTACTGGCATATTTCTTCTTACTCTTTGGCATAATTCGAGCTCCCTTTTATAAATAAGGCTGCGGTGATATTCCGCAGCCCTTTCCTTTTTTCAAAGTCTTTTCTACTTACTACTCATCCATGCATCCAGCTGCTCCTGCTTTGCCTGAATCAGGTCATCCATACCAGCTGCTTTCAGTCGTTTTGTCATCTCGGCAAGTGTTGTATCTACATCTGCTGCACCAACCCACAGAGATTTTTTATACTCTTCTACAATGTTCTGGCATGCGGTGTATTCTGCTTCTTTATCACTGTAGTCGTAAAGGAAACCATAATAATTTGAATGATCTCCATCATAATTCTGCTGTTTATTTGTCTCTTTTTCTTCTCCATACAGACCGCCTGCAACCGGATAGGTCAGCCATTTATTTCCCCAGAAATAGTAGTTCATATTATTGGTATATGCTACACTGTTCAGATCCGTATATCCATCCGGTGCTACTGCACAACCATTTTCATCCAATTTGTAATCCACTCCTTCTTCTCCATAGACCAGAAGGTTGTCTACATATGCATCCGTGTACAGCAGGTTCATAAATTTGCAGGCTGCTGAAGGATCTTTACAACCGGAATTTACCATCCATGCTCCGCCGTTTCCAGACCAGATCATAGAATCACTGATCTGTACGTTTTCAAAAGGATGACCATAGTTGTTTGTATACTGCTGCGCAATCTTTGGATTACCCAGTCCACAGAATGTACCAAAGCAGTTGCCGGACATCAGTAATTCTGCGGTAGTTGCCGTTGTGGTAGCTGCATCACTTGCATAATAACCAGCTTCAAACCAGCTTCTGGTCAGTTCGCACAGTTCTTTGAAATCTGTCGTTTCATACATATCCACTACAGTTGCATTGTCCTGATAAGCCACACCGGAAACTGGTGAGGCAATATTGTCGCCTAATGGATCGATTTTATCAATCTTGCCCAGGTAACTTTCAAATAATGCATTCGCTCTGTTCGGATCAATGATTGTCATATCCGGATAAGCTTCTTTTACCTTTGCAAACACTGCAGTCAGATCTTCCGGTTTGGTAACCTGGCTCATATCAATTCCAAGTTTCTCTGTAATATCTTCACGATAGGTAAATCCACCCGGTACATAGTTAGAACCCATATTCAGAATTCCATATGTTTTTCCCTCTACCGTTGTCGGCGCCAGAAAACCATCGTAAAGAGTTTCTGTTGTCTCTTTCAGATCATTGTCCAGATACTCTGTAATATCCAGCGCTGTTCCATCCTGGATATATTTCAGATGAGATGTATTATATGCCTGAAATAAATCCAGCTGTTCTCCGGATGCCAGCATCAGATTCACCTGATTCATATAATCAGAATTGGAAAACAGTACCAGTTTGACCTTCGTATTGATCTTATCTACTGTATAATCGTTGATCAGGTTCTGAATTCTTTCCAGTTCTGATGACTCCGGGATATTGTTCTGCGTCATGTACGCAAATACAACCTCTGCCGGTTCTTCGCTGTCGCTGCTTTCCTGTTTGCCGCTCTCCTGCTTTCCGGCTGCATCACCGCTCTGTGCTCCACCACATCCGCTCAGCAGAGATCCTACTGTCAAAGTAGCCATCAAAATCGCCAAAATCTTTTTCTTCATTTGTTTCTCCTTTCTTCTTTCCGGTTCCTTTTGATAGACTTATCATAACGCAAAAAAAACGAAAGTTCTTACACAAAAAAGTACAAAAACTTTCGTTTTTAAGATATCTATTCTCTTTTCCGAAACTCTGCCGGTGAAACTCCCGTATATTTTTTAAATACAGATGAGAAATACGGAAGCGTATCAAATCCGACTTCCAGCGCAATATCAATCACCTTTGTATTGGTGTTTTCCAGCAAATGTTTCGCTTTTTCCACGCGCAGAGAATTAATATAATCATTCAACGACGTTCCGATATCCTTCCGGAACATTTTTCCAATGTATTCCGGTGAAAAATGAAACCTCTCCGAAAGCGTATTTCTGTTAATATCTTCCGTATAATGTTCTCTGATATAATCAATTACCTGATCTGTGATCCTTTTTTCTGTTTTTTCTTTCCGTTCCTCCTGTGTCAGATCAAATACCTTATTCATCAGCCAGGTCATCCACTGCACCATAGAAAATTCCGATTTAACCGCATTCATATCCAGTCGCAGATAGATCGGATCACGAATCACGCTGTTCATATTTTCCTTTTTATCATGGAGATATTTGCTTACAAGCTGTGTCAGTTCCACCTGAAAATTGCGAAATCCTTCTACGGAATGCATCGTTTGCTTTACATGCTGCAGCGTTTTTTGTAAATATTCCATTGTACTTACCCTGAATCCCTTGTTCAGACACTGCAGGATATAATCTTCGTCCAGAATATGTCCGGACGCCTCCTTTTCTCGAAGCAATACCATAAATTCCTTTATTTCCCCTTCGTCATAAATATGCGTTTTGTCATATTCCATTATTTTTTCTTTTTCCAGACCCACTTCATAAAAAGGAACACTCGGGGAAATGTATCCGATCTGCAATGTCTCCGGAAAATATTTTTCAAATATGTTTCTGACCTGCTCTGCTCTCTCTTTCGTCTCCTTTTCCGAAAATTCCGACAGAATTCCAAGATAGGTTCCCTTATTTTCTTCCCAGCAGATCACATTTTCCATTTTGATTTTTTCTGTGAATGCTTCTGCCAGAATGTTTTCCATTGCAAATTTATAAATGGATTCCTGTCCCTTTTCTTTACCCAAGTCCAGTTTTCCACTGGCAAAATGAAGAATCACAACACAATATTTTTCCTGAATCTCTTCCTCTATCCCCTGCTGCTTTATTTCCTCCTCGAGTCCCTGTTTCTGCACACCGGGTTCCAGCAATACTCTTGTCCAGAAATATCGCACCATCTTTCTTATTCCGCTCTCCCAATATTCCCGGATTTCCTCCGTTTTTTGTTTCCAGACTATTTTTTCTGTCACACGAAGCAATGTCTGATTGATTTTATTCATGTCAATCGGCTTCAGCAGATAGTTTGCCGCACCATTCTGTACAGCTCCATAGGCATATTCAAATTTTTCATGGCTGGTCAGAAAGATAACCTCTGTCTGGATTTTCTGTTCTCGTACCCATTTCAGAAAATGAATTCCATTCTCCTTTGGCATTTCAATATCACATAAAATCAGTTCCACTTTATTTTTTTGCAAAATATCTCTGGCCATAGAAGTATTGTAGGCCACATAGATCTGGTCAATAGAAAGTAACTCGCGATCCAGCTGTTCTTCCAATACCTGCGTTGTCACAATTTCATCATCTACAATCAGCAAATTCATCTCTCTTCGTCTTTCTCCTCATCTGTACATTTCAGTGTTTTCGGAATCCATATGGTTATTTTAGTTCCTTCCGGTTCCAGATTCTCAAAATACAGAAGATGATCCTGCTGGTACATCATCTTCAGAACCTCTTTTACATTTTTTATTCCAATTCCACTTCCATCTTCTTTTTCTGTTATTTCCATATCTTTATTCACAAAGTCCAGTATTTCCTGCGAAAATTGACCCTGCGATATATATAGTTCCAGTTTTAAGTAAACTTCCTTCCCCGAAAAGCTCAACAATGCCTGAATCAGAACCGTAGTGAACGAATCAATACTGATCACGTGCTTAAATATATTTTCCAAAAATGTATGCAGGATCATCTGCGGCACCGGATACTGCTGCGTTTCTTCCGGTATATCCATATAGACATAAAAGCAATCCCGGTACATAAGTCGCTGCATTTCCAGATATCCACTGGCATTCTTTATTTCATCCTGCAGCGGAACGGTATGCAGACCGGTTCGAAACATATAGCGGATATTCTGTGAAAATGCCTGAATAAAGGTATGGACATTCTCTTCCTCGTGCTGATAAACCATGCTGTTGATTGTTGATAAAGCATTCAGGAAATAGTGTGGTTTTAATTGCATATGGATATACTTCAGTTGTACATCCTTCATTCGAAGTTCCTGTTCGTACTTTTCTACCCTCATTTCAAGAATCGTCTGTACCATATCATTATATGCCTGTTTTACTTCTTCCATTTCGTAGCTGTTCGTATTATATTCCGCTCTTGCCCTGAAATCCCCACTGTGAATTTTTCTGGAAACCCAGGACAGGTCTGCAATCGGCTGAAAAATTTCTTTTTGCATATACCAGACAATTGTTCCAAAGAAAAGTAAAGACAGTACTAAAAATCCAAAAATAACGATACCGGATGTAGAATATGCGGCATACTCGGAGGATTTTACGCTGTAATACATCTGATATGCATCTTCCAGAACAGATCCCCGATAGATACTGATGGATGGATCCTGTTTCTGCAGATTCTCTATCGCTTCTCCATATGTCCAATCCTCTCCTGAACCGCACAGAATTTTCCCTTTTTTGTCTGTAAGATAGAACGCTGCCTCTTTGATGGACATATCATTATAGTTTAACAAAGAGTCCAGTCTTTTTTCTGATATCAATACAGCGATCGTATTTGCACCATAATTATAATATTTTACCAGATACACCTGCTCCCCCATGACAGTAGAAGTCCAGCCGGATGTAGGAGTTTTATCAAACGTATTACGCTTTTGAAGATACTTTTTGATATCTTTTATTGTATCATATGTTATATTTCCATTTCTCTGAATCAAAATACTGTTGTCTTTGCAATTAACAATCGCATAGGCATCCGCTTCTTTGGTATCTTTACATCTTTCCTTAAGAATCTGCAGCATTTGATGCTGCGCTTTCACTTTCTCCAGATTATTTTCTCCATTCAGCTGTGTCAAAAGCAGCCGACATCCCAGTAAAAGATCCAGGTTATCGTCAAGTCGCTCCAATACACTTTCCATCGTATTATGATAAATTTGCAGTGTATTTTCCACCAGGTTTTTCTCGTTTTTTTTAGCAATATCAACAATAAATGATTTGTACAGAAACAGTAATATAATCTGCAGAAGCAAAAAAGTAGTTAAAAAAACACTCATAGTACTTCTGATTTTTCTTTTTTTCATCTTTCCCCTCTTCTTTTCCCAACTCTTCTCTGAAATCTGTTATCGTGACCGATTACATTATATACTAATTCTCGGGCAGAAGAAAGACTGTCCAAAGATTATATTCGGAATTTGCATGTTACGAAACTTTCTTTCATAAACGATTTCTCTTTTACATACATTATAATAAAAACGCCCGTCCGTTTGCCCCTCGTCCGCTCACAGACGGTTTTTCAAAAAGGAGTGTGCCCGCCCATGAGTTCCAAAACGAAAATCATTGTACTACATATGAAAGAAGTGGTTTACACCACTGTTTTTCTCGCTCTCGCGATCCTTCTGCTCGTGGTTTTTCTGATTATGTTCGGTTCCGGAAAAAAGGAGTCTGCGAAGAAACCTGCGGCCTCATCCACCGGTTCTGCCGAGAGTGCACGCTACATTCCCGGCATCTATACCTCCACAATTTCTCTCGGTGACCAGACCTTCGATATACAGGTCGATGTCGAGCAGGACCGCATTACCGCAATCTCAATGAATAACCTAAGCGAGACCACGGCCGCTATGTACCCGCTTATGGAGCCTGCACTCGATTCCATTGCAAGTCAGATCTACGTAAACCAGACAACCGAAGGCCTCATTTACGGCGAGGATAACCGCTACACCTCCGAACTGCTTGTCATGGCAATCGACCAGGCTCTCGATCAGGCCCGCAATCCTTCTGCAACCAAATAAAGTTAAAAATGGCTCCTGAGTGTTCTCACTCCGAAGCCATTTTTCTGTTGTTTTTCTATTGCTTTTCTGTTGTCTTATCTGTCAATCCTTGATTCTGTGAACCAGACACACTCTAATGCTTATCGTCCGAACAGTTTACCGCGTCAATCGCAAGCACCAGAAGAAGCGCCGGAATCTCATGCGATGGATTACAGCCGGTCAAGCTGTTCTCTCCAGAGTTTCACGCTTGCATCACTTGGCATGCGCAGATCGCCTCGCGGGGAAACCGCAACGCTTCCGACCTTCGGTCCGTCCGGCAGGCAGGAACGCTTAAACTGCTGTGCAAAAAATCTCCAGTAGAAGGTTTTCAGCCACTTCAGGATTGTTGTATCATCGTAAACACCGGCAAACGCAAGTTTCGCCACACGGTAAATTTTCAGCGGCTCGTACGTCACACGCAGCATATAGTACAAAAAGAAATCGTGGAGTTCGTACGGTCCGACAAGATCCTCTGTCTTCTGGGAAATGACACCGTCTTTCGGCGGAAGCAGCTCCGGGCTGACCGGCGTATCAAGCACATCCAGGAGAATATCAGAAAGTGCTTTCTCTCCGCAGGTATCCGCATAATACTGCACCAGATGGCGCACCAGTGTCTTTGGCACAGATGCATTGACTGCATACATTGACATATGATCGCCATTGTACGTTGCCCAGCCAAGTGCCAGCTCGGAAAGATCACCCGTTCCGATAACCATACCGCCGGACTGGTTGGCAAGATCCATCAGAATCTGCGTTCTCTCACGCGCCTGTCCGTTTTCATACGTCACATCGTGTTTCTCCGGATTCTGTCCGATATCACGGAAATGAAGATTGACAGCCTCCTTGATATCGATCTCTTTTAAGGTTGCGCCAAGGCATCTCGTCAGCTCACATGCATTCTGATACGTACGGTCTGTCGTTCCAAAACACGGCATCGTTACAGACAGGATCTGCTTTCTCGGAATCCCGAGCAGATCAAATGCTCTTGCCGTTACAAGCAATGCCAGCGTCGAGTCAAGTCCACCGGAAATACCGATAACTGCGCTCTGGCAATGGGTATGCGCCAGACGTTTTTTCAGTCCCATAGCCTGAATATTTAAAATTTCGTCGCATCGCTGATCGCGGTTATGCTTATCCGACGGTACGAATGGCCGTGGATCGAAGTAACGGGTCAGCTTTGTCTCTTCTATTGACAAGGAGAATCGAACGACCTGATACCCATCGGTTCTCTGCTCCGGATACGTGGTCATCCTTCTGCGCTCACTTGTGAGACGATCCACATCGAGATCTGCACAAATGATCTGATTCTCAAATCGTTTTGCCTCGGCAAGAATGGTTCCGTTTTCAGCAATCAGATGCTGTCCGCCAAAGACAAGATCTGTCGTCGACTCGCCCTCACCTGCTGTCGCATAAATATAGCCGCAGATCAGACGCGCCGACTGTGCGCTCACAAGGCTTCTCCGGTAACTGTCTTTTCCAACCATTTCATCACTGGCAGAAAGGTTTACGACCACTGTCGCACCTGCAAGCGCATGCGCCACACTCGGCGGATTTGGGGTCCAGAGATCCTCACAGAGCTCTGCCGCAACCTTAAGACGCGGCATTTTTTCACACTGGAAGAGCAGATTCATGCCAAACGGAACCTCTTTTCCAAAAAATTCCGTTGTTGTCACCGCTTCTTTTCCCGGCGTAAAATGACGCAGCTCATAAAATTCATTGTAGTTCGGCAGATACTTTTTCGGCACAATGCCGAGAAGCTCTCCGTGACAGAGCACAGCGGCTACATTGAACAGCTTTCCGCCCTGTTCCCACGGCAGTCCGACAAAAATCAGCGCATCGGTCTCTTTCGTACCATCGGCAATTTCCTTTAATCCTTCTTTCGCCGCATCAATCATCTGACTCTGCCAGAATAAGTCACTACAGGTGTAGCCGGTGAGAGCCAGCTCCGGGAGCACCATCACCTTTGCTCCCTCGCCCTCCATTTTATGAATCGTTTCCAGAATGACTCTCGTATTTTCTCTGACATCCGCTACCACTACCGCACAGGAAGCGGCGGCAACTTTTACGAATCCCTGTTTCATCTCTTTCTTCCTCCACTATCTGGTTCCCTGTTACAGATTTTCTGCAAACAGAAGCTCTCACAGCCTCCGTTTCGCCTGAAACAGTACTGCTATTTGCTCTTACGCAATAATTCTTTCAGATCCTCTGTGGAAAATTCATAGGCGCTGTTGCAGAAATGGCATTTCAGCTCCACCGGTTTTGCTTCCTGAATCATCTCGTTCAGTTCTTTTCTTCCGACCGCTATCAGCGCTTTCGATACACGCTCACGGCTGCAGTTGCAGTAAAACTGGGTCGGCACGGTATCGTTGATCACAAGGTCCATGTCTCCAAGCAGTTTTTCAAGAATCTGCTCCGGAGTCAGGCCCTCGTCAAGGAATGCGGTAACGGAATTGACTTCTGCCAGACGCTGCTCCAGTTTTTCAATGACTTTCTCATCGCAGAACGGCATCAGCTGAATGATAAAGCCGCCGGCCTGACGGACGGTATTGTCTTTGTTCATCAGCACACCGAGTCCGACGCTGGACGGAACCTGCTCACTCGTTGCAAAATAGTAGGTCAGATCCTCTGCGATCTCACTCGTCTGCAGAACGCACTGTCCGACGTACGGCTCTTTCAGTCCCAGGTCTTTGATGACATCCATGAATCCGACGCCGACAGCACCTGCCACGTCAAGTTTTCCTTTTTTGTTGGCCGGAATCACGACGTCCGGGTTTCCGACGTAACCTTTTACATTTCCTTTGGAATCTGCTGTTACGGTAATGCCGTTCAGCGGTCCGCCGGCATGGATGCGCAGGGTCAGAAGGTCTTTATCTCCCTTCATCATAACGCCCATCATTGCACCTGCCGTCAGAAGGCGGCCCAGCGCTGCGGTTGCAACCGGGCTCGTGTTGTGATCCTGGCGTGCTGTCTCTACGGTTTCTCTTGTTGTCGCTGCAAACGCACGAATCTGTCCGTCTGCCGCTGTTGCTCTTACAATATAATCCATGTTTCTCTCCTATTTCTCACTTTTTCCTTTTTCTCTTGCTACGACATAAATACGTTCGCTCTCCGGTCTCGGCGCATCCTTTGTGAATGCATCGTAGGCCGTTACAAACTCCATGCCTGCCTCTTCCAATAAGCGGCAGATCGTCGCAAGATCGTACGCTCTCTGATAATGTACCTCCTCAAATTTACGGTACAGATCGGAATCTTCTCCCTCCGGGATGAAAATGGCGAGCTCATATTCGTTGATTTCTTCCTCCGGGTCATAGTAATTATCCCAGATGAAGCTTGCCTCTTCGCGGTTTTCCGCAATCGTAGTCTCACCCATCTGTTCATATTTATACTTTGTATTCAAATCAAAAATAAACATGCCCTTCGGATCCAGATAATTGTTGACAAGTGAGAATACTTCCCGCAGATCATCTTCCTCCAGAATATAGTTGATAGAATCGCAGATGCTCACAACCGCCTTCACGGTTCCGTAGAGCTCAAATTCCCGCATATCCTGAAGCAGATATAAAATGTTTAAGCCGGACTCGGCGCGTTTTTCACTGGCAATCTCGAGCATATCCTCAGAATTGTCCACGCCGATCATATCGTAGCCCTCTTTGGCGAGCAGCTCGGTCATGTTTCCCGTTCCGCAGCCAAGATCGAGCACCAGTCCGTCTTCCACCTGATATTCTTTTAAAAGCTGAATCAGATATTTGCTCCAGGCAGGATAGTCCACGTTGTCCATGAACATGTCATATACCTGGGCAAAACTGGTATAACTTTCATTCATCTTTCTTTTCTCCTTCATCGTTTACAGTAGCTACGCCTTATTGTATCACATCACACAGGGCAACTCAATATACGAAAAGACCTGCAGGATCCCTGCAGGTCTCATTCACTCCCCGAGTTGGGCTCGAACCAACAACCCTTCGGTTAACAGCCGAATGCTCT
>NZ_QUGO01000049.1:0-2147 GCF_003479105.1 Blautia sp. AF19-13LB | reverse complement strand
GTCATAGTGTGCGACTTGCAAGTCGTCATTTAAATTGTGATAAATTCACTACTACATCCGTTTGTAGTATTTCTACCGCATAGTGCCCAGTAAGTAATGAAAGGTGCGGAGCAGCGGGACAACGTGAGAAAGACAGAAACCACATCTGTCCTATTGCAAGGAAAAGATATGCAAGGTTAACATATGTGAACTGTCGTAAGGGTCGTCACTCGTGTAAAAGGTGAAAGTGGTTGATACACCTTGACTAAAATAGTACGGAGTCAGGGACATGATAATTACTATGGTATCATGCCAAACGGACAGAGAACTCCCGGTCTATAGGCAGAACCTAAACATATCAAGATTATTTAAATGACGAAACAAGGTAAACCTTATGTGCTCCTGGGAAAAGGTAGGCTAATCGTAAGAAAAGCACAATGCACAGAAGGCAGAGGATGTTGGAAAAAGCGAAAGTTCATGTGTAATGCATGAAATAAGGGTTCAAGATTTGCCCTGTCCGAAAGGAAGCAGACTTCCAACGCGTATCAATTACATGAAGAAACTGGAAACTGTGAATGTATCAAGTTCAATGGCACATTTGTGAGGACAATACAGACATGAAACTTCAATGGAACCAGATAGATTGGAAGAAAGCAGAAGAACAAGTTAACAGGCTACAGATTCGAATTGTAAAGGCAACATTAGAACAAAAGCTGAGATTGGTTAAGAGATTACAGTATTTAATAACTAATTCATTTTACGCGAAGGCTCTGGCTGTTAAACGAGTGGTTAGCAACAGAGGAAAGAAAACTCCAGGTATAGATGGAGAATTTTGGAAATCTGATAAAGAAAAAGTAAACGCAGTAAGGAGCCTGGACTGCCAGACATATCATGCAAAACCATTGAAAAGGGTATATATCGAAAAGTTTGGCAAGAAAGAAAAGCGTCCTTTGGGAATACCTACTATGAGAGACCGGGCTATGCAGGCATTACAACTTCTTGCGCTGGAACCAGTGGCAGAAACAACTGCCGACAGGATCTCCTTTGGATTTCGGAAATACAGAAGTCCTGAAGATGCACGTGAGTATGCGTTTAGTGTACTTAGCAGAAAGGATTCTCCACAATGGATTCTGGAAGGGGATATAAAAAGCTGCTTTGATAAAATCAGCCATCGGTGGATGATGGATAACATTCCCGGAAACAAAAGAATTATGAAAGAGTTCATGCGTTGTGGATATGTAGAAAAGGGAAAGTTATATCCGACTATAGAAGGCTCTCCACAGGGAGGAGTTATCTCGCCAACTTATGCAAACATGGTACTTGATGGATTAGAACCCATGATACTGGATGTATACTGGAGAAGCAAAGTTAAAAGGACATTTAGTGTGAAGTACAATGCGCATAAAGTACATGTGGTGAGATTTGCTGACGACTTTATCGTTACAGCATCTGACAAAGAAACACTGAAAGAAATCAAACCAATGATAGAAAGATTTCTTGAAGAAAGAGGACTGAGACTGTCAGAAGAGAAAACGGTCATTACTCACATTAATGATGGATTCGACTTTCTGGGTTGGAACTTTCGTAAATTTAAAGGAAAACTGATTATCAAGCCGTCACATAAATCTATGAAGAAAATTACGAGAAAAATCAGTGAAATAATAAAAGAAAACCAGACAGCCACACAGGAAATACTCATAAAGAAAATAAATGAGGTGACAGTAGGATGGGCAAATTATCATCACTCATCATGTGCTAAGAAGTGCTTTCATACGTTGGATCATCGCATATGGGAAATGTTGTGGAGATGGTCCAAACGCAGACACCCAAACAAAAACAAGCACTGGATAGTTAACAAATACTGGAAAGAGCATAAAGGCAGAAAGTGGACATTTATGTCGGACAAAAACATCCTATTTCTGATGATGGATATGCCAATTGTGCGAAAAGGGCAAATATCTTTAAACAAGAATCCATTTCTTGACAGGGAATACTTTGAATGCCGAGCAAAAAGGCACCGTCTGAACCGAAAAAGAGCTATGAATTCCAATCGAGCCGCGCAAATGGGATATTATGCGTTATAGATACGTGAGCGGAATGCGGTGAAAGTCGCACGTTCCGTTCTTTGGGGAGGGAATAACCGTAAGGTTTGTCCCTTACCCGACAGC
>NZ_QUGO01000048.1:2210-2428 GCF_003479105.1 Blautia sp. AF19-13LB | reverse complement strand
CACAAAGGGCAGTCATGGTCTTTTTCAGTTTATTCTTCATCTGCATTTTCCTCCTGTTCGTTTTCTCCTGCGGGTGCGGCAGTCATGCCGGGAATACCGCCGCCGGACAGCATAGCGTTCAGTTCCTGCGGGGTCAGACGCATAGCTCGTACAAGCTGTACGATTTCAAGGTTTTCCGCTTCGGTTTTCTGCGCTTCCAGTCCTTTTAACTTGTTCTG
>NZ_QUGO01000048.1:0-2200 GCF_003479105.1 Blautia sp. AF19-13LB | reverse complement strand
GCGCTTCCAGTCCTTTTAACTTGTTCTGATACTCTGTGATTTTCTCGCGGGTCTTTGCGATTTCCTTATTGATACGGTCGATTTTATTGTTTGCCATAGGTCATTTCTCCTTTCTTTTTGGGGCTGCTTTACCAGTTCATCAGCCCGTAGCCTTTGATACATTGATAGTTAAGGTCATAGCTCTTTATCTTGCAGGCGTCGCCGGAATTGCCCTCAACGGTATAGACGCGGCTTTCGTCCCTGCCAAGCACAAGCCCCACATGGTCGGCAACGCCGTCTAAATCCCAATCGAAAAAGATTGCGTCGCCCGGTGCAATATTCTCATAGCCGCGTGCGCCCCATTGTCCCCTTGACTGAAACCAAGGGACACCCTGCCATTCGCAGCCCGCAAATCGGGGTTCGCTTTTTCCGGCTTGATTGTAGCACCATGATACAAAACAGGCACACCATTCCACGCGGCTGTTAAAGCCGTACCAAGACCAGTAAGGGTATCCGCCCACATTTCCGACTTGCTGTTTTGCAAGCTCCATAAGCTCTTGATTTCCGGGGCGCGTACCGTTTACAAACTCCACGCCGCTTAAATCCTCGGACGGGCTTCCGTCGGGAGAACCGCCGCCAAAAATCAGCGGTTTGTTGCCGCTTGTTTCCAAGTACACATGGAACATTTCAAGCTGCTGTGGCGTAAGAAGTTCCTCTGCAAGCTCGGAAATCGGCTTGTTTGTCAGTTTCACATTCAAGATGTAATACTCATAAGGGACTTCCTCGGTGGTGGTTTCCCCGGTTTCCGGGTCGGTGCTTGTTTCGGTGCGGTAGCGTATTTCCACTTCCTCGGTCAGCGTCAAGGTGTATTGCATGGCAAAGATACGTTCAAGCTCTGCCTGTGCGCTCTGCGGGGTGTAGCTCTGCAAGAAGGCGGTCAAGTAAGACGCTAATTCGTGGGGGTTATGCCCGATACTGTCAAGGTCATAGCGGTATTCATCATAGCCGGGGTGGGTGCTTTCGATAGCGTCAATCTCACTTTGCAGCCCGTTTTCCAATGCGGCATAGTTGTTTTCAACTGCCACAAGGTCGCTGTCCTCGGACGTGTAGGAAGTCCCTAACACGCTGTTCATGCTGCCGGAAAACATTGCCCCGCAAGAGGAAAGCCCTACGGATACCATGATGAACAGAAGCAGCGCGGCGATAGCGATTATCACGCCTGCCGGGTGTCGTCCTGCAAAGGCAGCCGCTTTCTTTGCCGCTGTTTGGGACGCTCCGGCGGCAGCTTTGGCGGTGGCTGCACCGCCTTTCTTTGCCGCCTTTGCATACTGGCGTTTTATCTGCTGTTTCTGCATGAAACGGGAAAGAGGGTTAGAAGTAAACTGCGGGTTGTCGTGCAGGGTCTTGTGATACTGGAAGTTGACGTTTGCCTTAAATGCTGCCTTTTCTGCCTTTGCTGCTTCCCGGTAGGTTTTGAGCTTATGGCTGCGGTAGCCCTGTTTTAATTTCCTCACCCCGTATTTCGCGCCGCGCTCGGCAAGTTCCTCTGATTTATGCGCCCCCTCAACGCCGCAATTGTCCTTTTCAACGGAATGTATCTTGTTGTGGACGAAAATACCCGCTCCCTGCGCGGGGCGGGATAACGGGTTCCTGTGGGCTTTGCCGCCGGGTATGGGCTTTTCCTGTTCTTCAAAGCGTAAGCGGGTCTTTGCCTTGCCTGCGGCTTCATCAAAGGTGCGCTCCTTAACCAGATTCTTTTGCTTCGGGATTGCTGTCTTTACTGCGTCCAGTCGGTCAGCGGCGTTTTCCGATTTTTTGATGTAAGTTTCCAGTTCCGGCGTTGCCCGTTCCTCGTCGGTAAACTGTAAGCGGGAAGTGGAAGTACGCAAAGCAGTAGCTTCCTGCTCTTTTTTGACGGCCTTTTTGTTTGTTTTTCGGGTATGTGCTGCGTCAAGATGTTCTATGGCGCGTTCCGCTGCGGCACTGTCCGGCTTTGAAAAGTCGCTGTCTGCTTCCCGGCTGCTGATACGCTCGGCGGTCTGCTGTGTTTCGTTTACCTCAATAAGCCCGTCGCGGGTCATTTTCTGTGTGATTTTATCGCGTGGTTTTAACTGCTTGATAGTCCTGCACCTCCAATCCGCGCCCTCGCAAGGGCGCAATACTCTGCATTTAATTCAATCCCGATATAATGGCGGTCAAGGCTTTTTGCTGCAAATCCTGT
>NZ_QUGO01000047.1:0-2932 GCF_003479105.1 Blautia sp. AF19-13LB | reverse complement strand
ATATTTTGTCTGCCGCCTAAAGCGGTCTGAAGCACGTGACTTTAGTCATGTGAGGTTCATGATTATAAAGGAGCCAATAACAGGGCATACTATTCTATTTTTCATGCAATTAATGCAGTACATGCTGTAAGCGGTAAAGCATATAAAAGGCATAAGGATGCTGTGGCTAACTTCAATAAGGATTATGTGAAAACATCAGTGTTTCCAAGAGAAATGGGAAGGAAAATCGGACAGGCAGAAGAGATTCGTCATGCCAGCGATTATGATATATTGCAAGTAAAGAAGAATCAGAACGGCAGATTTCAGTTGCAGATGAATTTATAATTCTGGCAGAAAAATATTGTATGGAACAGCTTGAAAAACAAAAGGAAAATTGAAATGAACGAGGATGCCCCTCAGGGTTTGAAGCCCTGAGGGATATTTTTAGTTTGCGCGCCATGGGCGCGCTCTAACGGGTGAAAGTCCCGAACACGCCTAGGCGACAAGGAAGTGTATAGCTGAACAGCAAGGGTGTCTATCGTAAGGTAGAATCTGAAGGAAGCTGTAAGCAAACTCTTGGTCCGACGGACAGAAATCACATATGAGGCTAGGTTCCGCTTGGTAAGTCTGCTAAATAAGACAAAGCCGTAAAGTTGCCGTTTGTAGGAACCGAGTAAATGTGGCGGATATATGAGAGGAAAGAGTGTGCACCTTAAGCGTGGAGATCTCACAGAGGTTTCATTAGCCTAGTAACAACGAACTGTGAGAAGTCAGCCGAGCCCATAGTAGCGAAGAAGTCTCTGTAATGGAGATGGAGCGAAGGGGCGAACAATCAATAAGTTTGAGTATGTCTCGTATTGCAGAAATGACAACATCTGCCGTAACCAATCGGGAAAAGGGTGGTCAAATCAAGCGAGACGGAAAGGAAAGAACGCATGGACACAAGTAGTCTAATGAAGCAGATACTATCCAGCGATAATCTCAACAGAGCATATCTGCAAGTCGTACGAAATAAAGGTGCCGAGGGAGTGGACGGAATGAAGTACACAGAACTTAAAGAACATCTTGTAAAGGACGGCGAAATTATCAAGGAACAGTTGAGGACAAGAAAATATAAACCTCAACCAGTACGAAGAGTGGAGATACCAAAGCCAGACGGTGGTGTCAGAAACCTGGGAGTACCAACAGTAACAGACGGATTCATACAACAAGCCATTGCACAGGTCTTAACACCAATCTATGAGGAACAGTTCCATGACCATAGCTACGGATTCAGACCGAATAGATGTGCACAGCAAGCAATCCTAACAGCACTCGAAATGATGAATGATGGTAATGACTGGATTGTAGACATTGACTTGGAAAAGTTCTTTGACACAGTAAATCATGATAAGTTGATGACTATTATTGGTAGAACGATTAAAGATGGAGATGTCATCTCTATTGTTAGGAAATACCTAGTCAGCGGAATTATGATAGATGATGAGTATGAGGACTCTATTGTGGGAACACCGCAAGGAGGAAACCTTTCGCCGCTACTGGCAAACATCATGTTGAACGAACTGGATAAGGAAATGGAAAAGAGAGGGCTTAATTTTGTACGATATGCGGATGACTGTATTATCATGGTTGGAAGTGAAATGTCTGCAAACAGAGTTATGAGAAATATCTCACGATTCATCGAAGAGAAACTAGGGCTCAAAGTCAACATGACTAAGAGCAAAGTAGATAGACCAAGTGGACTTAAATACCTTGGGTTTGGATTCTACTTTGATTCAAGAGCACATCAGTTTAAGGCAAAACCGCATGCAAAATCAGTAGCGAAGTTTAAGAAAAGAATGAAAGGACTCACCTGTCGTAGTTGGGGCGTCAGCAACAGCTATAAGGTAGAGAAGCTCAATCAGCTTATCCGAGGTTGGATAAACTACTTCAAGATAGGTAGTATGAAAATCTTATGTGCGAAATTAGATGCAAATATTCGGTATAGACTTCGTATGTGCATATGGAAACACTGGAAAACTCCGCAGAATCGTGCAAAGAATTTGATGAAGCTTGGAATGGACAGGATTACAGCATACAAAGTTGGTTATTGTTCAAGAGCCTATGCTCATGTATGTAGCTGTGGTGCTGTAAATATAGCAATAACAAACAAGAGATTAGCCTCATTTGGACTAATCTCAATGTTAGATTATTACACTGAAAGGTGTGTTACATGTTAAGTTGATTGAACCGCCGTGTACCGAACGGTACGCACGGTGGTGTGAGAGGTCGAAAATTCCTCATCAAGAGGAATTTTCTCCTACTCGATTGTAAAAGTATATTATTCTAATAAGCGCAACGGATGCTCCCCATACCACAATGGAAATATTATAGCTGAGGAGATTCCGCCGGAATTGCTTTCTTATATGGAAGAAGTATTACCGGAAAAGAAGGAGCTGGATACGGAAAGTGTTCTGGATACAATGATAAATGTAAATGAATTTTTGAAGAACTAATGTTCGTATCATATATACAATTTTAAATTTCCATGATATAATATCTCTTACATTTGAGTGTTAATTCGTCCACGTTAGTTTTACTACTTTTTATCAGTCTATAAAATATCGGGTGGTGAACAAAATTCGTCGAGATGTGTATTCGGGTAAAATCAGGAAATGTGCTTCGACGAATTTCTGCCTGATAGACGAACTTTTTTGATATAAAAACCAGGAGGTGTTTTTGTGCAGAATTCACAACAAATCTTCAAACTTCATTCCGAATACCAACCCACCGGAGACCAGCCTCAGGCGATCGAAAAACTGGTCAAAGGATTCAAAGAGGGCAATCAATGTGAGACTTTGCTGGGTGTCACCGGCTCCGGAAAGACGTTTACAATGGCAAACGTCATTGCACAGTTAAATGAAAAGTCTAATCCCCCAGCTATGCTGGGGAGAATAGAGTAGTCGGAAGTGGT
>NZ_QUGO01000046.1:0-3570 GCF_003479105.1 Blautia sp. AF19-13LB | reverse complement strand
GGGGAGTTCTCGGAAACCTGCCATAGTGATATGGTAAGGCGCCGGGTTCTTACCCTACTAACCGTGAGCCTTGCACCGATCCCGTTTTCCACAATGGCAAACCGGGAATGGGGACAAATGGGAACCGGGTATCTGCGTTCCCTTTTTGCCCTGGGCTTTCAGGGGTTTTTGATCCTGATCTGTGTTGCCATTTATGCAGTGCTGGTCCAGTCTATCCCATCGTCCGGCGACGTGCACGGCGCGATCTGGGGAACGGCGGGTTATACGGTACTGCTGGCTTTTGCCCTGTTTAAGACAGGTTCGTTATCCAAATCCATATTTAATGCAAGATAGCATGAACAAAACCAATTCTAAAAAGGAGGATTTTATATATGAGTAAAACCAATACAGAAAAAATGGCGCCGGAGACACAGACGCCGGAAATGGCAAACGGCATGAAGCTGGATGTCCGCGTGCGTCCGATTGCCCCAATGGGAAACCTGCTGGCGTTTGCCAATGTTACGATTGGCGGATGCTTTAAGATTGACGGCTTCCGTATCTGTTCCAGTGAAAAGGGGCTGTATGTCAATATGCCCGCAACCCAGGATAAGGGAGGCAACTGGAAAGATGTCTGCTGGCCGGTTACGGCAGAGTTCCGCAAGCAGCTCAACGATGCCTTAATCGATGGGTACGGGCAGGCTATTGAAAATTTGCAGGCAACTCTTGAAGCGACAAAGGGAGCAGCGGAAAAACCTTCCCTGACCGGTGCATTGAAAGAAAATGCCGGTAAGGTCAAAGAACAGCCGGCCAAACCGGCCACATCTAAGAATGAGCAGGCTCGCTAATGCCGGAAACGAAACAGTACGGCATTATCTATGCCGATCCGCCCTGGCATTATGACAGGAAACATGGAAGCGGCGTTGCGGAAAACCATTACCCCACAATGAGCATTGAAGAAATCTGTGCCCTGCCGGTATCGGAACTTGCCGCAAAAGACAGTGCCCTTTTTCTGTGGGCGACCTTCCCGCAGCTCAATGAAGCCTTCCGGGTGATCGATGTCTGGGGATTCAAATATAAAACGCTGGCTTTTCTATGGCTCAAACAGAACCGGAAAGCGGATAGCTGGTTTTATGGCATGGGCTTTTGGACCCGCTCAAACGCGGAGGTCTGCCTGCTGGCAACCAGAGGCCGTCCGAAACGCCAATGTGCGGGAATCCATCAGTTTGTGATCTCCCATATTGAGCAGCACAGCAAGAAACCGGACGAGGTGCGGGATAAGATCGTAAAACTCATGGGCGATCAGCCCAGAGTGGAACTGTTTGCAAGACAAAAGACACCCGGCTGGGATGTATGGGGCAATGAAGTGAACTGTACGCTGACTATACCGGAGCGAAAGGGGTGATTTTGATAGAACAAGATGCAAAGCGGCTGCTTATGGAACGGCTGGACGAGTGTTTGAAGGTTCATGCGGATATGCTGGATGCACAGAACATCGGCAGTATTTACGAGTTACAGGGACTTTCGGAACTCCACTATTATCTGAAGGTTGAGCATGTATTTACTCCGGCGGAAGTAGAGGCGCTTCTTTCTTTTCAGGACCCGTTGGATGTAGCCCGATGGTGTTGGGAAGAAAATAACCATGAACACAGTTTCCCGATCTGCGATCTTCTCAAAGAAATTGATGCAGCGCAAAAATTTGAACATTTCACAAGCGAACCTTCCGCACAGGACAAATATACGCTCCTGATGAAACGGCTGGGACAGAATTACTTTGCTTACAGGGAAAGCCTTATGTCAAGAGATAAGGAATCCTTAATTGAAAAAGCTGCTGAAATTACAGCCATGCAGGAGGCGTATTCCTATCTGACAACAAAGTTTGAGTTCAGGGATGAAATGCTGGATGATGTGCTGGCGCTTGAGAATCCTTTGAAATACTTTGCAGACCGTTGGCTTATGCCGGTTTCAGATGTGTTCGACGTGGATATGGATATTCGGGAAAATATTGCCGGAATCCGAGACAGCCAGGAATACCTGTGTCAGAGAGAGCCGGCTGTTTCTGTCCTGGCACGGCTGCAAAATGCGGCTCAGGAAGTGCGGGAATGTCCGGCTGCGGAGAAAGCGGTACGCGATTTTGGTGCACGCTAATGGACCGGAAACTATATTACGATGGGAGGTGTATAGATGCCTTATGTACCTGTACCAAAGGATTTAACCAAAGTTAAGACCAAGCTGGCCTTCAATCTGACGAAGCGCCAGCTTATTTGTTTCAGCCTTGCCGGGCTTGTCGGCCTTCCGGTGTATTTCTTTACCCGCGGGGCGATCGGGAACTCGGCGGCTGTACTTTTGATGATCGGGCTGATGATGCCCTTTTTCTTCTTCGCCATGTATGAGCGTGACGGGCAGCCGGCAGAAAAGATTTTGAAGAACCGGCTCCGTTATAAGCTCTGGCCGAAGGACCGTCCATACAGGACGGATAACCTGTATAAATCTATGTCAAAGAAGGAGGTTACAAAGATTGCCAAAAAACAAGCAGCAGGAAGCTCAGGAAAAGCGTCTGCAAAAAAACATCAGGCAGGCCAAAAAGACCAGAGCCGATGCAAAGCAGGGCAAAACTAAGTCTGCCCGTTCCAAGCCGTCTAAAAAAGGCGGCTTTTTTGCCGGGCTGAAAGCAGATGCCCCGCAGACGGTCCAGCAGAGCATTCCCTACCGTGAAATGTACCGGGATGGGATCTGCCGGCTGACTGATACCCTTTACACCAAAACGGTGCAGTTTTTTGATATTAACTATCAGCTTGCACAGGCAGATGATAAAGCACAGATCTTCGAGGGTTACTGCGATTTCTTAAATTACTTCGACGCCTCGATCCATGTGCAGCTTACCTTTATCAACCAGCGGGCCAATATGCAGGATTTTACCAGAAGCATTGACATCCCTCCCCGCGGCGACGAGTATGACGGAATCCGCAGGGAATACGGGGATATGTTAAAGAACCAGTTGCAGAAAGGAAATAACGGTCTCACCAAACGTAAATACATTACCTTTGGGATCGAGGCAGATGACCTGCGTACTGCGAAAATGCGTCTGGAACGCATTGAAACGGATGTGCTGGCAAATTTCAAGACCCTTGGAGTCCAGGCAAGATCCTTAAACGGACTGGAACGTCTGGAGCTTCTTCACAGCCAGCTTCACCCGGACGGTCAGGAAAAGTTTCATTTCCAGTGGTCGGATCTGCCTAAGACCGGTCTTTCTACCAAAGACTTCATTTCCCCATCCGGGCTGTCTTTTTCAAAGGATGGAAAGACATTCCGGGTAGGCGATCATTCCGGTGCTGTCTCCTTTTTGCAGATTTTGGCGCCGGAGCTTACCGACCGGCTTTTAGCGGATCTTCTTGACTTAAACGACGCCGTGACCGTCAACCTGCATATCCAGTCTATCGACCAGGCGCAGGCGATCCGAAACATCAAGCGTAAAATGTCGGACCTGCAGAAAATGACCATTGAGGAACAAAAGAAAGCGGTCCGATCTGGGTATGACATGGACATCAGTGCGACTCGTTCCTGAACAAAGCCTTCGTGGTTGAAGGACAAAAT
>NZ_QUGO01000045.1:284-3901 GCF_003479105.1 Blautia sp. AF19-13LB | reverse complement strand
GAAACCCTATGACCCTGTTTACCGACAATCCCTTTGAAAAGATGATGATACAGAAACCGGACGGGCGGCGTGATAATGCGCCGCCTGTTCCTTATCCCCCGGCTTGCGCTTCCTGCCCTTACAAGGGACAGTCCACTTGTGTGGGGTACTGTCTGAAACAGGTACAGAAGAAAAAAGAAGCCGAGCCGGAACGCTGAAAGGAGGATTTATCATTGATTTTAGTTATCGCAGAAAAGCCCAGTGTGGCGCAGACAATCGCTGCCGTACTTGGGGCAAAGGAAAAGAAAGACGGATTTCTCACAGGAAGCGGCTATATCGTTTCTTGGTGCGTGGGACATTTGGTAGGGCTTTCCGAAGCTGCCGCCTACGGGGAACAGTATAAAAAGTGGAGCTATGACAGCTTACCGATTTTACCGCAGGAATGGAAGTACACCGTTGCTTCTGACAAAGAAAAACAATTCAAGACCCTAAAAGAGCTTATGCACCGGGCAGATGTTTCCGAAGTCGTCAATGCCTGCGACGCAGGGCGTGAGGGAGAACTCATTTTCCGTTTTGTCTATGAAATGGCGGGCTGCAAGAAACCTATGCGCCGCCTTTGGATTTCTTCTATGGAGGACAGCGCAATCAAAGAGGGCTTTTCCCGTCTGAAGAACGGCGAAGAATACGACGCGCTCTTTGCTTCCGCATTGTGCAGGGCAAAGGCTGACTGGCTTATCGGTATCAACGCCACCCGCCTTTTCTCTGTCCTTTACAATCATACCTTGAACGTGGGACGCGTACAGACCCCGACCTTAAAAATGCTTGTTGACCGGGACGCAGCGATTACCACATTTAAGAAAGAAAAATACTACCATGTGCGCCT
Organism: Blautia sp. AF19-13LB; assembly: GCF_003479105.1. Taxonomy (NCBI): domain Bacteria; kingdom Bacillati; phylum Bacillota; class Clostridia; order Lachnospirales; family Lachnospiraceae; genus Blautia; species Blautia sp. AF19-13LB. The sequence goes on along the minus strand of NZ_QUGO01000045.1, from coordinate 3,039 downwards.
TGCCTTATCCGGCGCGGAAGCTGCAAGTGAAAAACTGTCTGACCGTTCCGAAGCTGACAGGCTGAAAGCTGCTTGCGAAGCGTTGCGGGCAGTCTGTACTTCCCTTGTGAAAGAGAAAAAGACCGCAGCCCCGCCGAAGCTCTTTGACCTTACTTCTTTACAAAGGGAAGCAAACCGCCTGTTCGGTTATACCGCAAAGCAGACCCTTGACCTTGCACAAGCCCTGTATGAAAAAAGACTTCTTACTTATCCGAGAACAGACAGCGTATTTCTGACCGACGACATGGGCGACACAGCGGCGGGCATTATCAAGCTGCTTTATAGGAAATTTTCTTTTATGGCGGGAAAAGACTTCACGCCGGAGCTTGGAAAGGTTCTGAACAGTAAAAAGGTATCAGACCACCATGCTATTATACCGACTATGGAGCTTGCAAAGACCGACCTTGCTGCGCTGCCGGAAAGTGAAAGGAATATCCTTACCCTTGCCGGGGCGCGTCTGCTCACGGCGACCGCTGTACCGCATACCTTTGAAGCGGTTACAGCAGTTTTTGAATGTGCCGGACAGTCCTTTACCGCAAGGGGCAAGACCATTCTTTGTGAGGGTTGGAAAGAGATTGACCGAAAATACAGGGCAGCCTTAAAGAACAAGCCCGAAACGGACGACGCAGACAGCGACACAGAAAAGACCCTGCCGCCATTTACCGAGGGACAGACCTTTGAAAAACCGGCGGCAAAGGTAACGGAGCATGACACAACACCGCCAAAACCTCACAACGAAGCGTCGCTGCTCTCTGCTATGGAGCACGCCGGAAGCGAGGACACCGACCCGGACGCAGAACGCAAAGGGCTTGGAACTCCCGCCACCCGCGCCGCCGTCATTGAAAAACTGGTAAAGGGCGGTTTTGTGGAGCGAAAAGGCAAGCAGCTACTTCCCACAAAAGACGGTATCAACCTTGTGTGCGTCCTACCGGACACTTTGACAAGCCCGCAGCTTACCGCAGAATGGGAAAACAATCTGACGCAGATTGCAAAAGGCAAGGCAAACCCCGCCGCATTTATGGAGGGTATCGAGGATATGGCGCGAGAACTGGTAAAGACCTATCCGTTTCTTTCTGATGATAAAGCGCAGATGTTCAAGCCGGAACGGGAAGCGTTGGGAAGCTGCCCCCGCTGCGGTTCTCCTGTCTATGAGGGAAAGAAAAACTACTATTGCAGCAATAAAGAATGTATCTTTACCATGTGGAAAAATGACCGTTTCTTTGAAGAACGAAAAGTAGCCTTTACCACGAAGATTGCCGCCGCGCTCTTAAAATCCGGCAAAGTAAACGTGAAGAAGCTCTATTCCCCAAAGACGGGCAAAACCTACGACGGAACTATCGTATTAGCTGATACGGGCGGGAAATACGTCAACTACCGGGTGGAGCTTCCGAAGAAAAAATAACTGAATAGCAAGCATAGGAAAAGAGTACCCTTTTCCGTAAAATCCCTGCTTTCTCTACCGAGAACGGCGGGGATTTTTGCTTGTTGGGAAGTGTCCCAAACCCTCTGAAATCTTGAAAAAATATCTAAAATTTTTGGCAAAAACGCGGGCGCGGGGTACTGAATGATGAAACCGGAAAATGCAGCGTCCGCGCTGCCGTTTGGAAAGGAGGTTACACATGGAAAGTTTACGGGACACCGTAAAGGACTATCAAGAAGAATTACGGGACGGTATCGCTTGGGTGGCGTTTTGGAAAACGGGACGTTCTTGGAACGCCGAGCATTTTTCCCTTGAAATGGGCGACTACCTTTACCCGGAGGACAGAAGCCGCATGGAGGAAATCAAGCAGGCTGACCCTGCCGCCGTTGTGGTAAACGGCTATTATTCCGGCTATCTTGGCGAGGATATGAGCCTTGACGAGCTGACCGCAGGAGTGCGCCACCATTACGAAAACGGATATAGCAATATCGGGGAATTTATCGAAGCCCACGACGACAGGCTGCCGCCGGAGCTTATCGAGGAAGCAAGAGCCGCCGCCCTCGCTGCGGGGCTGCCTTTCTCTGAAAAAGGCTACCGGGACGGCGAAGAACCCGACCCCTATCTATTTGACCGGAGCATGAGCATGGAGGACTACGAACTTATGCACCGCATGATTGAGAAAGAAAAGAGTGAACGCATGGCAGAAACGATTTTAAGCGGGAATCTTTCTAATCTTGGAAAGTACACCGAGGGCAGACCTGCGGGCGAATGGGTATCATTCCCCACGACTGCTAAACATTTGAAAGAAGTCTTTGACCGTATCGGGATTGACGGCAAAAACTACGGGGAGCTGCACATCACAGAATACCAGTCCTCTATTGCGGGACTGGCAGGAAAACTGACCGAGCTTGAAAGCCTTGACGAGCTGAACTATTTAGGCGAGCTTTTGAAAATGCAGTTTGACGACGACCGGAAAAAATTTGCTGCGGCTATCACATACGGCGACCATACAAGGGATTTGCAGGACATCATCAACCTTGCACAAAACCTTGACTGTTACTGGCTTTACCCGTCCGTACAGAGTGAGGAAGATTACGGGCATTATCTGATTGAAGAACTGGACGAGTTGGAGCTGCCCGAAGAAGCAAAAAAATATTTCATGTATGAGGAATACGGGCGGGACGCTGCTATCAATGACGGGGGCAGATTTACCGAGCAGGGCTATATCTACAATAACCGCAACACCTTTACACAGTGGTACGACGGGCGCGACGTGCCGGAGGAATACCGGGTAAC
>NZ_QUGO01000045.1:0-274 GCF_003479105.1 Blautia sp. AF19-13LB | reverse complement strand
GGGTAACGCCGCAGCCGCCAGTACAGGAAAAGGAACAGGCAGACCTTGACGCTTCCGCAGCCATACAAACCGCCGCCACAGAGCGGCCCCCGGTTCTCCCGATTATCCTATCTTCTGAAAAGCCCGCCGATAAAATGAAAGAGATTACCGACCGACTGGAACAAGGAATTTTAGGACTGTATGAAAGCGACCGTTACGCCGATTATCTGCGTACCATGTCAAAATTCCATGATTACAGCCTTAACAATACAATCCTTATCGCCATGCAGGGCGG
>NZ_QUGO01000044.1:325-4813 GCF_003479105.1 Blautia sp. AF19-13LB | reverse complement strand
GCTTGCCTTAGTCCTCTTTGCCCTGCTTGGTGGCGGCGCAGCGTTCTACTACTTTAAGTTTCTAAAGCCGAAGCAGAATGTAAAGGGCGATACCGACCTTGAAGATTTTGAATTTGAGGACTACGACGAGGACGAGCCGGAAGCAGATACCGGGGAAACTCCCGAAGATGAAGAAACGGAGGAAGAAACCCTATGACCCTGTTTACCGACAATCCCTTTGAAAAGATGATGATACAGAAACCGAACGGGCGGCGTGATAATGCTCCGCCTGTTCCTTATCCCCCGGCTTGCGCTTCCTGCCCTTACAAGGGACAGTCCCCTTGTGTTGGGTATTGCATTAGAAAGATTGAAGCAAAACGACAGCCGGAACGATAAAAAGATGTACTTTCGATATGGAATATGATATAATTGTTCCAACCATAGGAAATGATAGAGTTAAACAAATTTTTAGAGTAAGCAAAGGAGATAAAAATATGTTACCCATTTCTGATATTCTTATTCGCTCAATAAGTGGATATGTGTTTATAGTTCCAGTTTTTATATTGTATTTCTTATACCTTAAAAAATCAGGAAGAAAGCAAAGCCTTCTCCATATTACTGCTGTATTTTTATTCTATTATTATCTTTTCGGGATTTTGACCGTAACAGGTATTGGTTATACAAGCACAATATCATTTCGTCCGAGGATTTCTCTGATTCCGTTTCTCGGTATGATAAGTGGACCAATAGATACCATACTGAATGTTGTTTTATTTGTTCCTTTTGGATTTTTTCTGCCGTTGCTGTATAAGAAATATCATCACATAAAGACTGTTGTATTAACTGGTTTTCTGTTCTCTTTATCTGTTGAAATTGTTCAGATGTTTGGTTGGGGTTCAACAGATATAAATGACCTTATTACAAATACAGTTGGAGTCTGTTTAGGATATTTGGTTTATTATTTGCTATCAAAAGTCTTGCCTAATAATTTAAGAAAACAATTTCAATCTGAGAATGTCAATGATATGGTCGAAGTGCCTTTGTTTGCAATTTACACATTTATAATCATGGTTACAGTTCAACCTTGGGTAATCCATAGTTTACTCAATATTGGATAAATTTTAGTTTTGTCAAATCATTTTACTATTTCATATCGCACAATTTTATACAATCACTTGTAGGAGCAATCGAAAAATCGGTTGCTCTTTTCTTTTACCCGAAAGGAGGATTTTTATTTGATTTTAGTTATCGCAGAAAAGCCCAGTGTGGCGCAGACAATCGCTGCCGTACTTGGGGCAAAGGAAAAGAAAGACGGATTTCTCACAGGAAGCGGCTATATCGTTTCTTGGTGTGTGGGACATTTGGTAGGGCTTGCGGAAGCTGCCGCTTACGGGGAGCAGTATAAAAAGTGGAGCTATGACAGCTTACCGATTTTGCCGCAGGAATGGAAATACACCGTTTCCGCTGACAAGGAAAAGCAATTCAAAACCTTAAAGGAGCTTATGCACCGGGCAGACGTTTCCGAAGTCGTCAATGCCTGCGACGCAGGGCGCGAGGGAGAACTCATTTTCCGTTTTGTCTATGAAATGGCAGGCTGCAAGAAACCTATGCGCCGCCTTTGGATTTCTTCTATGGAGGACAGCGCAATCAAAGAGGGCTTTTCCTGTCTGAAGAACGGCAGGGATTATGACCCTCTCTTTGCTTCCGCATTATGCAGGGCAAAAGCAGACTGGCTAATCGGTATCAATGCCACCCGCCTTTTTTCTGTCCTTTACAATCATACCTTGAACGTGGGGCGCGTACAGACCCCGACCTTAAAAATGCTTGTTGACCGGGACGCAGCGATTACCACTTTCAAGAAAGAAAAATACTACCATGTACGCCTTGCATTATCCGGCGCGGAAGCTGCAAGTGAACGAATTTCAAATAAGGCAGAAGCCGACGCATTAAAAACGACTTGCGAAGCGTCGCGGGCAGTATGTACTTCCCTTGTGAAAGAGAAAAAGACCGCAGCTCCGCCGAAGCTCTTTGACCTTACTTCTTTACAGAGGGAAGCAAACCGCCTGTTCGGATATACGGCAAAACAGACCCTTGACCTTGCACAAGCCTTGTATGAAAAGCGTTTGCTTACTTATCCGAGAACAGACAGCGCATTTCTGACCGACGACATGGGCGACACAGCGGCGGGCATTATCAAGCTGCTTTGTGGGAAGTTTTCCTTTATGGCGGGAAAAGACTTCACGCCGGAACTTGGAAAGGTGCTGAACAGTAAAAAGGTATCAGACCACCATGCCATTATCCCAACTATGGAGCTTGCAAAGACCGACCTTGCCGCGCTGCCGGAAAGCGAAAGGAATATCCTTACCCTTTCCGGGGCGCGTCTACTTATGGCGACCGCTGCACCGCATACCTTTGAAGCGGTTACGGCAGTCTTTGAATGTGCCGGACAGTCCTTTACCGCAAGGGGAAAAACGGTGCTGTCCGACGGGTGGAAAGAGATTGACCGAAGATACAGGGCAGCCTTAAAGAACAAGCCCGAAACGGACGACGCAGACAGCGACACAGAAAAGACCCTGCCGCCGTTTACCGAGGGACAAACCTTTGACAATCCGGCTGCAACGGTAACGGAGCATGACACAACACCGCCAAAGCCCCACAACGAAGCGTCGCTCCTTTCTGCTATGGAACGCGCCGGAAGTGAGGACACCGACCCGGACGCAGAACGCAAAGGGCTTGGAACTCCCGCCACCCGCGCCGCTGTCATTGAAAAACTGGTAAAGGGCGGCTTTGTGGAACGAAAAGGCAAGCAGCTACTTCCCACAAAAGACGGTATCAACCTTGTGTGCGTCCTGCCGGACACCTTGACAAGCCCGCAGCTTACCGCAGAATGGGAAAACAATCTGACGCAGATTGCAAAAGGCAAGGCAGACCCCGCCGCATTTATGGAGGGTATCGAGAATATGGCGCGGGAACTGGTAAAGACCTATCCGTTTCTTTCTGATGATAAAGCGCAGATGTTCAAGCCGGAACGGGAAGCGTTGGGAAGCTGCCCCCGCTGCGGTTCTCCTGTCTATGAGGGAAAGAAAAACTACTATTGCAGCAACAAAGAATGTATCTTTACCATGTGGAAAAATGACCGTTTCTTTGAAGAACGAAAAGTAACCTTTACCCCGAAGATTGCCGCTGCACTCTTAAAATCCGGCAAGGTAAATGTGAAAAAGCTCTATTCCCCAAAGACAGGCAAAACCTACAACGGAACTATCGTATTGGCTGATACGGGCGGGAGATATGTCAACTACCGCATTGAACTGCCGAAGAAAAAATAACTGAATAGCAAGCATAGGAAAAGAGTACCCTTTTCCGTAAAATCCCTGCTTTCTCTACCGAGAACGGCGGGGATTTTTGCTTGTTGGGAAGTTTCCCAAACCCTCTGAAACCGAAGAAAGGAGGTTACACATGGCAAGTTTACGGGACACCGTAAAGGACTATCAAGAAGAATTAAGGGACGGTATCGCTTGGGTGGCGTTTTGGAAAACGGGACGCTCTTGGAACGCAGAATATTTCCACCTTGAAATGAGCGATATTCTCTACCCGGAGGACAGAAGCCGCATGGAAGAAATCAAACAGGCTGACCCTGCCGCCGTTGTGGTAAACGGCTATTACTCCGGCTATCTTGGCGAGGATAGGAACCTTGACGAGCTGACCGCCGGGGTGCGCCGCCACTACGAAAACGGATATAGCAATATCGGGGAATTTATCGAAGCCCACGACGACAGGCTGCCGCCGGAGCTTATCGAGGAAGCAAGAGCCGCCGCCCACGCTGCGGGGCTGCCTTTCTCTGAAAAAGGCTACCGGGACGGCGAAGAACCCGACCCCTATCTATTTGACGGGAGCATGAGCATGGAGGACTACGAGCTTATGCACCGCATGATTGAGAAAGAAAGGAGCGAACACATGGAACAACCGATTTTAAGCGGGTATCTTTCTAATCTTGGAAAGTACACCGAGGGCAGACCTGCGGGCGAATGGGTATCATTCCCCACGACTGCCGAGCATTTGAAAGAAGTCTTTGACCGTATCGGCATAGACGGCAAAAACTACGGGGAGCTGCATATCACAGAATACCAGTCCTCTATTGCGGGACTGGCAGGAAAATTGACCGAGCTTGAAAGCCTTGACGAGCTGAACTATTTGAGCGAACTTTTGAAAATGCAGTTTGACGACGACAGGGAAAAATTTGTTGCAGCTATGGCATACGGCGACCATACAAGGGACTTGCAGGACATTATCAACCTTGCACAAAACCTTGATTGTTACTGGCTTTATCCGTCCGTACAGAGTGAGGAAGATTACGGGCATTATCTGATTGAAGAACTGGACGAGTTGGAGCTGCCCGAAGAAGCAAAAAAATATTTCATGTATGAGGAATACGGGCGGGACGCTGCTATCAATGACGGGGGCAGATTTACCGAGCAGGGCTATATCTACAATAACCGTAATACCTTTACA
>NZ_QUGO01000044.1:0-276 GCF_003479105.1 Blautia sp. AF19-13LB | reverse complement strand
CCGGGTAACGCCGCAGCCGCCAGTACAGGAAAAGGAACAGGCAGACCTTGACGCTTCCGCAGCTATACCGACCACCGCCACAGAGCAGCCCCCGGTTCTCCCGATTATCCTATCTTCTGAAAAGCCCGCTGACAAGATGAAAGAGATTACCGACCGACTGGAACAGGGGATTTTAGGACTGTATGAAAGCGACCGTTACGCCGACTATCTGCGTACTATGTCAAAATTCCATGATTACAGCCTTAACAATACAATCCTTATCGCCATGCAGGGCGG
>NZ_QUGO01000043.1:0-5664 GCF_003479105.1 Blautia sp. AF19-13LB | reverse complement strand
TAACCTTCCTTTTTCGCTACAGAAGCAAAATAGGTATACTTATTTCTTGCCTGTGATTCCCCTGCAAATGCCTCCTGTAAATTCTTCTCTGTCTGTGTTCCTGCATATTTGTTTGCTGCCATCTCTTTTACCTCCGTTTTCTTTACTACTTTTTCAAAATCTGATGCCGGGTGCTTGCACAAAGGACATATAAAGTCATCTGGTAATTCCTCGCCTACATATTCATATCCGCAAATTCTGCAACGCCATATTGTCTGACTGTCCTCTGTTTTTCCAACCTCCTGTGGCTTAGGCTTAATATTATTCTGATAATAATCATATGTTACTGAAGGAACATTGCTTAAAACTTCCATATCGGTTATCTCACCGATAAACATCGTATGTGAACCCAAGTCCTCTGTTTTAGTAACTGTCACAGAAATGTATGCATTTGTACCTTCTGTAATATAATAAATACCATTTGTGCCCCTGGCACACTGCTCAAAGGCTTCAAACTTATTGGTATCTCTTCCTGATTGGAAGCCAAAATGTTTGAACAATTCAAATTGTGCCTTCTGACTTAAGACTGATACAGTAAATTTTCCGGTTCTTTGAATCATATCATGCGTATAATTTGCCTTATTTACACAGATACTTAACTGGTTTGGTTCCGAAGCTGCCTGAATGGCTGTATTAATGATGCATCCGTTATCTTTTTCTGCTTCTTTAGCGGTTAATATAAACAGTCCATAACTCAACTTATACATTGCTTTCCTATCCATGCTGTTCCTCCTTTACCTTCTCCCTGCATTTCGGGCAAATGCCTTTAAATGAAATATCATAATCCACAAATTCAATTCCATGAGTGTTATGAATTCTTTCCAGTAAATCCGGTATTTGATCCATATCCACATCAAAAATTTCACCGCACTTTATACATCTTACATGGTAATGATTTTTCAATGTAAAATCAAATCGGTTCGGTCCATTCGGAACTTCAACCTTTCTTAATGCACCTTCCTCTACCAATATATCAAGATTTCTATATACCGTTCCTTTTCCAATTGTTGGATATGCTTCTTTTATAAATTCATACACTTCATTTGCCGTAACGTGTCTTCTCATTTCGTATACGGTATTTCTTACGAGATCTTTTTGAATGGTATTTCTCCTACTTGTCATTCGTCCTCCTTATTAGGATTAGTTCTTAATAAGGATTATATACCACCATCATCCTGCTGTCAATAAAAATAGTAATAATTCTCATTATTATAAAAACTGCCAAACTGAGCATCTTTTACCTGAATAACTATTTTATTTTGCGTTCAAATACATATTCTGAATCTGAAGATAAATCAGACCTAAATGAATATCCGAGTCTGTCAAATTTCTGAATCTCCACCGGATTTTCAATATTATTTTCCGCTATGAATCTGACCATTTCACCACGAGCCATCTTGGCATAGGTACCTTTTGTTACCAATTTATCTCCGGATAACTCACAAAATACAATCGTAATATATCTGTCCTGTGGTGTCAGATACTTTTCTATACATTTTGAGTATTCTTTTGATGCAAGATTAATGATAATCCTGCTGTCATCAATTACTGAGCGGTATAACAATTCTCCCCAGTACTCATACAGATTTTTTGCATCTCCAATTCCAACCTTTGTTGCAGGTTGATGATGAGATTTGTTCCTTACAGGAAGATTTGCAGGAGTCCCAGCAGGAATCAGAGAAAGCGCAGAAACAGGCGGACAAATACCAGAAGCGCATGAATGAACTTGCTCCTATGGTTAAGAACATGGAGAAGCTGGCGGCGGATTTTTCCGCAGACCCGGAGCAGACGCTTTCAGAAGCAGCAGTTATGGAATCTGCAAAGTCGTATCGGGAAAAGAAAGCAAAGCCGTTGGTAAAGAAAATCGTACAAGTCATGCGCTCTGTTTATTCGGCGTATCTGGATATTTCAAATAAGTTTACAAAGCTGCAAGCGGCATATAACAGGGAACGGAGCGGAAGCGAGCGGCTGACAAACAGGCTGGAAGAAGTCTTGGAAGAAAACCGGGAATTGAGGATAGTGGCGGCAGATTTTGGGCGTATAAAAGCTGTGGTCGGCTCTGAACAGGTTAATGCGATGATTGACCGGGCAAAGCAGCAGGAACAGATAGAAGCCGAGCAGAAACGGGCTGCAAGGAGAAAACATAATCGGGAAGCCCGTTGACAGACGGAGGGCTGCTTAAAGCCCTCTTAGCTGCCATGGAGCGAATCCCCGCCAGTTAGTCAAGAGCGGTGTAGTCGTTCAGTTCACTCTTGACTGGCTGGTGGGGATTTGCTGTTTCTCTTTACTCTTTCCAATGAAGAAGCTATAATTAAGTTATGAAAATTAGAGAAAGGGTTAGGGGAGAATGGATATTATAAAGGAATTAAAAAGAGATGGTATGTTGCTGAAAAAGATTCCTAAAAAAGAGCAAACGATAGAACTTTGCAAAGCGGCTATTAGACAAAATCCTTTAGCCTTACAGTTTGTGTCCAGAAAGTGCTTAGATTCCAAAATGTGTTTGGCAGCAGTAAAAAAGAATGGACAAGCATTTCGGTATGTCCCTGGACAGTTTGTTACTAAACGAATGTGTGAATTAGCAGTTGAAGCAGCCCCGGAATTATTGAATAATGTGCCAGAAAATTTTAGAACATCAACGATTTGTATAAATGCAATTAAAAAAGATGTAAATATATTGTCGTTTATTTCACAGAAAAAAAGATATGAATTGTTTGATGATAGTACGGAAATTGATTTAATAGAAAAAATTGTTGCACATAACCCTAAGTGGTTAGTGTATATGCCTAATCGCCCAGATGTGAAGGCATTATGTATAAATTATATGGAAGAAGATTTTTCTATTGCACAGTATATGCCAGAACAGGTGAAAATATCTAAAGATATTTTGAGTTATCAAAAATCAAAAGGGAAAATACAATTTACACACAAATATTATGATTCTGAGGAGAAAAAGTTTAATGTCAAAATTAAAGTGGTATGTGGGCATCATAAATCAATATTTGACGACAAAAAGATAATAGAAGAATCATATTGTGTCCAAGAAAAATTTGAAGATTTTGGCAAATTCTATGTTTTTTTAGAAGGAAATCTTTTTGATGCCGAGTTGAGAAGTTTTGATTTTCGTGGAATTGATTTAAGAAATTATAATATTGAAGGTGCAATTATCAATAGTGAGATATTGCAATCGCAAGGACTATATGACGGAACATATTTTGCTACTATAAAAAAGACTTTGGAAACTGACGAAATTATGGAAAATAATGAAATTATGATACCTGATGAATTTTGTTATCCTAAGCCCGTTGACGATGATGAACATGAACGGTTTGATATTAACCATATTCCGTTTTTTTATATTAGCGATATCCATTTGGCACATCGAGTTTGCAATAAATTTAAGGATAAGGCAACAAAAGAAGAAATACGTTCATATATAAAATTTTTGGCAAGAAGCATGGTTCGCTCCATTGGAACTAGACCATTTAATAGTTATTTGCTGATTGCAGGGGATACTTCATCTATTTTTGAGTTTACGGTTATCTTTTATAATGAGCTTATACAGTGGTGGAACCCAAATCAGATAGTGGTTGTGCCTGGTAATCACGAATTATGGGATCCTTATGTTGAGATGGAAGATAATGTAGAGATATATAGAAAATTTTTTGCGAAATTAGGTATAGTATTTTTGCAAAATGATTTAATGTGTGTAGAAGATAGAAAAAAATGTGAAATATTCAGTGAAGCAGAAATACAGAAAAAGAGCAAAGAAGAGTTACGGAATAAGGCTCAATGTAGTTCGGTTATTATTTTAGGTGGAATAGGATTTAGCGGTTTAAATAAAAAATTTAATGCGTCAAATATACGATATGGGAAAAGTTTTGATGAATTATCAAGAGAAGCAGCGTGGAAGAAAGATATACAAGAGACAAATCGTTTTAATACTATATACACAAAAATACTGGAATGTTTAGGGAAAAATAGAGTTATAGTCCTTACGCACGTCAAGAAAGGGGACTGGAATACAGAAGTACACAATCCATATTGGATATATTTGAACGGACATAATCACCAAAACTTTTATGAAATAAGCGATAGGCGAACTATATATGCTGATAATCAAATTGGATATAGAGCAAAGAATATTGGATTAAAATATTTCTATTGTGATAATGATTATGACATATTTGCTTATTATCAAGATGGAGTACATGAAATAACAAAAGAGCAGTATATTGATTTTAACAGAGGGAAATTGGTTTCCATGTCATTAAAAAGGGAAGATGGAACAATTTATATGTTAAAAAGAGATAATATGTATTTATTTTTAATATATTGCGAATATTCAAAACGTTCAATAGGAAAATCTCTTTATCTTATGAACGGTGGCAAATTGGGGAGATTAAGACGAAATAGACTGGAAGATTTATCTTATTATTATGCTAATCTTGAAAAATATGCGGAAAATGTAAATCAACTACTATATAGATATGCAGGAGGTCAACAGAAGCTTTCTGAATTTATTAAGCATCTCGGAGGTTCTGGAAAGATACATGGTTGCATTGTTGATGTGGAAAGACCAAACGAACTAGAAGGATTTTCATATTGTCATTTATTTGTTAATCCGCTAGATGGAAAAGTAACGCCATATTTTGCTTATGATGTAAAATCAAGAATTGTTTACAAAGATTTAAAAACCCTGTTGCAAGCGCATGATAGCTGCAAGTTAATGGCTAATAATTATTTGCGGATTGAAAAAGAAGCTGCAAATAATTTGCCGATTGTCCAATATTCGGGGCAGATGGAAGAATGGGAAAATGAAGATGCTATGTATGATGAGGGTAGTTATCTTTATAAAATTTCTCGAATTATAAAAAGTTTGCAATATTGCACAGAGAAAAATATTGTGCGTTTATGGAATGAAGAACTGCTGAATTATGATTTTGTAAATCGGATTAAACAATCGAATCAGATTGATGAAATTGTAGATGATAGACTAATGATTGATGAAAAGAGTGTTTAATGGTAATGTTACGATTTAGATGCTCTGGAATCCTTATATTTTGAGAGATTCCAGATACATAGGAGGAGACTAATGATTAAGAGAGGGTTGAAAAACTGGAAGGATATTTCTGATTTGCAAGGAATGCTATTTTTTGTACAGCGGATGTAGTAGAATGTGTAAACAAAGCGAAGCAGATGCGAAATGTCACCTCGCCGCTTGTGTTTCATAGTGACAGAGGTATACAATTCGTATCCCAGGCATTCCAGAAAGTAACAGAAGGAATGATAAACAGTTACTCAAAGAAAGCATACCCATGGGATAATGCATGCATAGAATCCTTTCATTCACTATTAAAACGAGAATGGCTGAATCGCTTTAAAATATTTGATTATAAACATGCATACCGCCTTGTTTTTGAGTACATAGAGACATTTTATAATACAGTAAGGATTCATAGTCATTGTGGATATCTTTCGCCTGATGAGTATGAAAAACAATACAGGAATAAACTATTAGAGCTGGAGCAAAAACTTGCCGGCTAAGTATGCTGGCAAGATGGAAAAAGAGAGTATGAAACTTTTTCTGTAAAATAATGTTTGGAAGGTTCTTCTATGATACAATAA
>NZ_QUGO01000042.1:2772-5738 GCF_003479105.1 Blautia sp. AF19-13LB | reverse complement strand
ACCGCACAGCAGACCATTCCCTACCTTGCCATGTACCCGGACGGTATCTGCAAAGTGGCACAGCGGAAATATTCAAAGAGCATTGCCTTTGAGGACATTAACTATCAGCTTGCACAGGCAGACGACAAGACCGCCATTTTTGAAAACTGGTGCGATTTTCTCAATTACTTTGACGCAAGCGTAAATGTGCAGCTTTCGTTTATCAATCAAGGTTCACAGCAGGAACAGGCAGCGCGGGCAATCCATATCCCGCCGCAAAATGATGATTTTAACTCTATCCGCACCGAATATTCCGATATGCTGAAAATGCAGCTTGCCAAAGGGAACAACGGGCTTGTAAAGCACAAGTACATCACGTTTTCCATTGAAGCGGACAATCCGGCGGCGGCAAGGGCGCGGCTTTCCCGTATCGAAACGGACGTACTCAACAATTTCAAGGTGCTTGGCGTATCGGCGCACCCCTTATCCGGCTATGAACGCTTAAAGGTGCTGCATGGGGTATTCCACCCGGCAGGCGAGCCGTTCTCATTCTCCTATGACTGGCTGACCCCGACAGGGCTTACCACAAAGGACTTTATCGCCCCGTCCTCTTTCAAGTTCGGGGAGGGACGCTACTTTGCTATGGGGAAAAAAACGGGGGCGGTATCGTTCCTTGAAATCCTTGCCCCGGAGTTAAACGACCGTATTTTAGCGGATATGTTGGACTTGGAAACAGGGGTTATTGTCAATCTCCATATTAAAAGTATCGACCAGTCGGAAGCAATCAAGACCATTAAGCGCAAAATCACTGACCTTGACAAGATGAAGATTGAGGAACAGAAAAAAGCAGTTAGAAGCGGTTACGATATTGACATACTCCCGTCCGACCTTGCCACTTTTGGGAATGAAGCAAAGAATTTGTTGCAGGATTTACAGAGCCGCAACGAGCGAATGTTTCTGCTGACGTTCCTTGTGGTAAACATGGCAGACACGAAGCGGAAACTGGAAAATGACATTTTCGCGGCGGCGGGCATTGCACAGAAATACAACTGCGCCTTGACCCGTCTTGACTATCAGCAGGAAGCGGGGCTAATGTCCTCTATCCCTTTGGGCGAGAACCTTATCCCTATTCAGAGAGGGTTGACGACGAGCAGCACCGCTATTTTTATCCCGTTCATCACACAGGAACTATTTCAGACTGGGGCTGCCCTGTATTATGGCTTAAATGCCCTGTCAAACAACATGATACTCTGCGACCGCAAGCAGCTTAAAAATCCAAACGGGCTTATCTTGGGAACACCGGGCAGCGGAAAATCCTTTGCGGCAAAGCGGGAAATCACAAATGCTTTTCTCATTACCGACGACGATATTTTTATCTGCGACCCGGAAGCGGAGTATTTTGCCCTTGTAAAACGGCTTGGCGGGCAAGTGATACGGTTATCCCCGACAGGCAAAGGTATGGACGGTACGCCCCAGTATGTGAACCCTATGGATATGAACCTCAACTATTCCGAGGACGACAGCCCCCTTGCACTGAAAAGCGATTTTATCCTTTCTCTCTGCGAGCTTGTCATTGGCGGCAAGGA
This sequence comes from Blautia sp. AF19-13LB, assembly GCF_003479105.1. Taxonomy (NCBI): domain Bacteria; kingdom Bacillati; phylum Bacillota; class Clostridia; order Lachnospirales; family Lachnospiraceae; genus Blautia; species Blautia sp. AF19-13LB. The sequence goes on along the minus strand of NZ_QUGO01000042.1, from coordinate 4,173 downwards.
GGGCTTACAGCCTGTTGATAAGACCGTCATTGACCGCGCTGTAAGAAATGTGTATAGGGACTACCTTGCTGACCCCGACCCGGAGAAAATGCCTATCTTGGGCGACCTTTACGACGAGCTGTTAAAGCAGCCGGAGCCGGAAGCTGCCCGCATTGCCGCAGCATTGGAGCTGTATGTTTCCGGCAGCCTTAACGTATTCAACCACAGAACCAACGTGGAGCTTTCTAACCGCCTTGTCTGCTTTGATATAAAGCAGCTTGGAAAGCAGCTCAAAAAGTTAGGTATGCTCATTGTGCAAGACCAGATATGGAACCGCGTTACCATTAACCGGGCAGAGAAAAAGTCCACCCGCTACTATATGGACGAATTTCACTTGCTCTTAAAAGAGGAACAGACCGCAGCTTACAGTGTGGAGATTTGGAAGCGTTTCCGTAAATGGGGCGGCATACCGACAGCTATCACACAGAATATTAAGGACTTGCTTGCTTCACGCGAGGTGGAAAATATCTTTGAAAACTCTGATTTTGTCCTCATGCTCAATCAGGCGCAGGGCGACCGGGCTATCCTTGCAAAGCAGCTTAATATCTCCCCGCAACAGATGAAGTATGTAACCCATACCGAAGCAGGCGAGGGACTTATCTTTTATGGAAATGTGGTGCTGCCCTTTGTAGACCATTTCCCGAAAGATACCGAGCTTTACCGCATTATGACGACGAAGCCGGAGGAAGTGAGCAGCCTATGAAAACAGACGTGATTATCAACCGGGACGCGCTTTGTGCTTTGCAGGAATTACCCAGTGAAAGCGTCCATTGCTGCGTTACAAGCCCGCCGTACTTTGCGCTGCGGGACTATGGGCTTGACGCACAAATCGGACAGGAGGATACGCCGGAACAGTATATTGACAGGCTGACCTCTGTTTTTCGCGAGCTTTACCGGGTGCTTAGAAAGGACGGTACGTTATGGCTGAATATCGCAGACACCTATTGCGGCACAGGAAATAAAGGCGGCTATGCTGACCCAAAAAAACCAAAGGGACGCACCGGACAGCGGATTGCAAGGAACAGCCGCGTTACCGGCTGCAAACAAAAGGACTTAATCGGTATTCCCTGGCTCTTGGCGTTTTCCCTACGGGAACAGGGGTGGTATCTACGGAGCGATATTATATGGCAAAAACAAAATCCTATGCCGGAAAGCTGCAAAGACCGCCCGACCCGCTGCTATGAACATATCTTCCTGCTTTCAAAGGAAAAGAAATATTACTATGACGCTGCCGCCATTGCAGAACCCTTAGCACCTACTACCGCAGAACGGTATCGCAGAGCGCGCAGCACCAACAGCAAATACACACAGGAAATACCCGGACAAGGAAAGGTGCAGGGACTAAACCGACCGCGGGACGGT
>NZ_QUGO01000042.1:0-2762 GCF_003479105.1 Blautia sp. AF19-13LB | reverse complement strand
AAAGACCGCCCGACCCGCTGCTATGAACATATCTTCCTGCTTTCAAAGGAAAAGAAATATTACTATGACGCTGCCGCCATTGCAGAACCCTTAGCACCTACTACCGCAGAACGGTATCGCAGAGCGCGCAGCACCAACAGCAAATACACACTGGAAATACCCGGACAAGGAAAGGTGCAGGGACTAAACCGACCGCGGGACGGTGGCTACTATGACGACGCGCTCATGCCGACCACGCGGAACAAGCGGGACGTGTGGCTGATTAACACTGTCCCATATAAAGGGGCGCATTTTGCAGCTTTTCCCCCGAAATTAGCGGAAACCTGTATCTTGGCGGGCTGTCCCAAAGGTGGGATTGTCATAGACCCGTTTTTCGGAAGCGGAACCACAGGATTTGCAGCAAAAAGCCTTGACCGCCATTATATCGGGATTGAATTAAATGCAGAATATTGCGCCCTTGCGAGGGCGCGGATTGGAGGTGCAGGACTATCAAGCAATTAAAACCACGCGATAAAATCACACAGAAAATGACCCGCGACGGGCTTATCGAGGTAAACGAAACACAGCAGACCGCCGAGCGTATCAGCAGCCGGGAAGCAGACAGCGACTTTTCACAGCCGGACAGTGCCGCAGCGGAACGCGTCATAGAACATCTTGACGCAGCACATACCCGAAAAGCAAACAAAAAGGAAGTCAAAAAAGAGCAGGAAGCTACTGCTTTGCGTACTTCCACTTCCCGCTTACAGTTTACCGAGGAAGAACGGGCAACGCCGGAACTGGAAACTTACATCAAAAAATCGGAAAAAGCCGCTGACCGACTGGACGCAGCAAAGGCAGCTATCCCAAAGCAAAAGAAACTGGTTAAGGAGCGCACCTTTGACGAAGCCGCAGGAAAGGCAAAGACCCGCCTGCACTTTGAGGAACAGGAAAAGCCGATACCCGGCGGCAAAGCCCACAGCAACCCGTTATCCCGCCCCGCGCAGGAAGCGGGTATTTTTGTTCACAACAAAATCCACAGCGTCGAGAAAGACAATTCCGGCGCGGAGGGCGCGCACAAATCGGAGGAACTTGCCGAGCGCGGCGCAAGGTACGGGACAAGGAAATTCAAACAGGGCTACCGCAGCCATAAGCTGAAACCCTACCGGGAAGCAGCAAAGGCAGAAAAGGCAGCGTTCAAGGCAAATGTGAACTTCCAGTATCACAAAGTCTTGCAGGAAAATCCTCAGCTTACAAGCAATCCCTTTTCCCGGTTTATGCAGAAACAAAAAATCAAACGCCAGTATGCAAAAACTGTAAAGAAAGGCGGTGCAGCCACCGCCAAAGCAACCGCCGGAGCGTCACAGACAGCAGCAAAGAAAGCGGCTGCCTTTGTAGGGCGACACCCGGCGGGCGTGATAATCGCTATCGCCGCGCTGCTTCTGTTCATCATGGTATCAGTAGGGCTTTCCTCTTGTGGGGCAATGTTTTCCGGCAGCATGAACAGCGTGTTAGGGACTTCCTACACGTCCGAGGACAGCGACCTTGTGGCAACGGAACAGAGCTATGCTGCAATGGAAAACGAACTGCAAAGTGAGATTGACAATATCGAAACCACCCACAGCGGCTATGATGAATACCGCTATGACCTTGACACTATCGGGCATAACCCACACGAACTTGCGTCTTATCTGACCGCCCTTTTACAGAGCTACACCCCACAGAGCGCACAGGCAGAGCTAAAACGGCTGTTCGGCTTACAGTACACCTTGACGCTGACGGAAGAAATCGAGATACGCACCACCACCGACGAGGAGGGCAACGAGGAAGAATACGAATACCGTATCTTGAACGTGAAGCTGACAAACAAGCCGATTGCTTCCCTTGCGGAAGAACTGCTGAACCCACAGCAGTTTGAAATGTTCAAAGTGTACTTACAGACACAGGGCAACAAACCGTTGATTTTTGGCGGCGGCTCTCCCGACGGCAGCCCCTCCGAGGATTTAAGCGGCGTGGAGTTTGTAAACGGCACACGTCCCGGAAACCCGGAGTTTATGGAGCTTGCAAAACAGCAAGTCGGAAACGTGGGCGGTTATCCCTATTGGAGTTGGTATGGCTTTAACAGCCGCGTGGAATGGTGCGCCTGCTTTGTGTCATGGTGCTACAATCAAGCCGGAAAAAGCGAACCCCGCTTTGCAGGCTGCGAATGGCAGGGCGTTCCTTGGTTCCAGTCAAGGGGACAATGGGGCGCGCGGGGCTATGAGAATATCGCACCGGGCGACGCTATCTTTTTCGATTGGGATTTAGACGGTGTTGCAGACCATGTGGGGCTTGTGCTTGGCAGGGACGGAAGCCGCGTCTATACCGTTGAGGGCAATTCCGGCGACGCCTGCAAGATAAAGAGCTATGACCTTAACTATCAATGTATCAAAGGCTACGGGCTGATGAACTGGTAAAGCAGCCCCAAAAAGAAAGGAGAAATGACCTATGGCAAACAATAAAATCGACCGTATCAATAAGGAAATCGCAAAGACCCGCGAGAAAATCACAGAGTATCAGAACAAGTTAAAAGGACTGGAAGCGCAGAAAACCGAAGCGGAAAACCTTGAAATCGTGCAGCTTGTACGAGCTATGCGTCTGACCCCGCAGGAACTGAACGCTATGCTGTCCGGCAGCGGTATTCCCGGCATGAACGCCGCACACGCTACCGAAGCGGCAGACTATGAAGAACAGGAGGAAAATGCAGATGAAGAATAAACTGAAAAAGACCATGACTGCCCTTTGTG
>NZ_QUGO01000041.1:6141-6552 GCF_003479105.1 Blautia sp. AF19-13LB | reverse complement strand
TGCAAATTCCGGCTCATCTGACCACGCATTCCGCTAAGAGCTGATCAGTCTTTCCGGATGTAACTGAACGCGTTTCCGCTTCAGCTGATCAATAAGTTTTCAACGTGTTATAGTTCTTTCGTAGTCATCAAATGATTGCGAAAGGAGGCATAACTATGCAAGACTACAACACGATTATCGGCTCCATCCAGATGCGTTTGAATGGATGCCAGACCAGGTCCGTTATGGACCGTTACAAGATTGGCTCAGGTACATTAAATCTGATCATGAGCCGATACCATGCCAACGGAATCCCAATCGAGGAACTCCGAATGATGGCACCTAAGGAAGTTGAGAACCTTTTCTATCCGCAGAAAAATCTACAGAGGAAAGATGTCCCACTTCCAGATTTCCAGTATTACTATGACAGAA
>NZ_QUGO01000041.1:0-6131 GCF_003479105.1 Blautia sp. AF19-13LB | reverse complement strand
ACTTCCAGATTTCCAGTATTACTATGACAGAATCCATGCACCAGGGAGCCGCATGAACATTTCGTTCTGTTGGCTGGATTATAAAGAAAAGAATCCTGATGGTTATGAGAAGTCACAGTTTTACGAATACTTCAACCGATTCATAGCAGAAAACTATGGTGCCCAGAAGGTATCCATGGCCGTAAACCGAATCCCGGGTGAAAAGATGTATATCGACTGGGTCGGTGATCAGCCGGAACTGTTAACAGATACCGAAACGGGCGAGATCAAAAAAGTCCATATCTTTGCGACCACTCTTGGAGTCAGCAGTCTGATCTATGCAGAAGCTTTTCCAAATGAGAAGCTCCCATGTTTTATAGAAGGCTGTGCCCATGCTGTTTCATTTTATGGTGCTGTTACGAAATACTTTGTGCCCGATAACCTGCGAACTGCTGTAACCAGGCACACAAAGGATGAACTTATCCTGCAGTCTACCTTTGCAGATCTGGAAGATTTCTATGAAACTATAGTTCTTCCACCACCCGCTAGAAAGCCGAAAGGCAAGCCTACAGTTGAAAATCATGTACGTTATCTTGAAATACACCTGGTTGAGAAACTGAAAGAAAAGATATATGTATCATTTGAAGACCTAAATGCTGAAATCAAAAAATAGTAGCAGTCCTCAATAAACGATCTTTTCAAGGCAAGGACTTCTCAAGACAGGATGCTTTCGAAAAGTATGACAAACCATGTATGAAACCACTGCCAGGCGGATGTTACACGGCTTGCGACTATAAAGCAGTCTTAAAAGTTCCCAACAACTACCACATCGAGTATGACGGCCACTACTACTCCGTATTGTACTCTTACTGTGGCAAGCCTGCAATCCTGAAGGCAACCGCTTCAGAGATCAGAATCTGTGATCAGTATAATCGGCTGATCTGTACACATAAGCGGTCTTATAGAGAGTTTCCGCTGTATATCACGGTAGATGAACATATGCCGCCAGAACACCTTTATTACAAAGAAGTCAATTCAAAGGATGGTAATTATTACCGCCGCTGGGCTTCTGCCATTGGTCCTGTGATGTCAGAACTGATTGACAGACCCCTTAAATCATCAAAACATGAAGAGCAGTCCTATAATGCCTGTGCAGGTATCCTGCATAAAGTAAAAACAATCCCGAAAGGTGCTGCTGAAGAAGTTGCCCGTAAATGTATAGAGATCAATTCCTGTAAGTATTTTACCTTCAAGCAGATGCTGAAAAAGATGGATGTGAAGGAACTCCCCGAGCATTCACCAGGAACACTGCCCAATCATGAAAATATCAGAGGAAAGGACTACTATAAGTAAGGGTGACGTACTATGGCATACAGATTAAAAGACTATCTTTATAACGATAAACTCACAAAGGAACAGAACATACTCATGGATCGGCTGTATAAACTTCGCATGTCCGGTATGGCTGAAGCATTTGAAAAGCAGCTTTTGGAACCAAACACAGGTCTCGAACCATTTGAAGTCCGCTTTGCTGCTATTGTAAATCAGGAGTGGGATCAGCGTGAAAGTAAAAAGTTTAAACGTCTCATGAAGAAAGCGACCCTGAAATATCCTGCAGCTGATCTTGACAGTTCAATCTATGATCCAGAACGTCAGCTGAATACACACGTCATAGAACTTCTGGCCAAGTGTGATTGGATCGATGAGCCGAATAACCTGCTGATGACCGGAGGGGCCGGTGCTGGGAAAACGCACATCGCCTGCGCCTTATGTATCACAGCAATGCATCAGAACCGTACTGTTAAATACATACGTGCGAACACACTCTTAAAGGAATCAGATCATGCCAGGCAGGAAGGTACTTACTTTGAGTATTCGAATGAAATGGCAGCTTATGATCTCATGGTGATAGATGATTTCGGCTTAATGGATCTGGACATCGAGAAATGCCGCGATTTATTTGAAATCATCGAGTCCAGAGACTGCCGCAAGGCAACTATTATTATCTCACAGATTCCAGTATCCGGATGGTATCAGCTTTTTGGGGATTCCACCTACGCAGATGCCTGCTTAAGTCGAATGACATCCAAGGCATATCGCCTTGAATTTCCTGGCAGGGATCGCAGAATAACCAATAGTAATTAATCAACCTGCTGAGCTTTGCTCAGTTTGAAGCGGAATGGCGCTCCGTTCCTCTGGAACGGATGCGCAGTTCTTGCGGAATATGCATTATGGCATAACTTGAAGTGAATAAAAAGGTACTCGTATTCTACCGTTTACATGTTTTCTATGCAGTTATCATACCATATCTGTCTGGTTACGTCTAATTGCTAATTTTTTTGAGTGGCTATAGGATTTTCTTATAGTAAAAGGCCAGTGCCGCATTCTCTGCAAATGAGCACTGGCCTTGTTTTCGGCGCTTTTTGTTTTTCAGATTTTTCCTTCCCGGCGCAGATACGCCAGAAAGCCGTTGCATCCCTCCACGACATCGCGGTACGTCGCCTCAAAATCTCCCGTATACCACGGATCCGCAATATCGCGGCCGGAACCGGTGAAGGAAAGAAATTTGTAAACCTTTCCATCCGGATCATTTTTCAGCATCCGGTTCAGATTGCGGATATTCGCGGTATCCATGCCGATGATGTAGTCGGCGCGCTCGTAATCCTTCCATGTAATCTGCTTTGCGTGATGCGGCACGAGCGGAATGTGCTCCTCGCGCAGTTTATTGACTGTCCCGTAGTGCGGCGGATTGCCGATCTCCTCGCGGCTGGTGGCGAAGCTGTCGATTTCAAAATTGTGGGCAAGGCCGAGGGAATTTACTTTGTGGGTGAATACGCTCTCAGCAAGAGTCGAGCGGCAAATATTGCCGTGGCAAATGAATAATACTTTAATCATCTTTTTATATCTCCATTTAAGTCTTGTATTTCTTCTCAAACGCTTGATATTTCAGGGTTTTCCGACTTTTGAGTTTTCCTTTCTTTTCAAGGTATCTTCTCAAATCTTCTCGTATTTTCTTGTGTTTTTCCCTGCAATCTTGGTAAATCCGTTGGTAAAGCAAACGTCCTTACCAACGGGCTTTTTTAACTATTCGCTATCCGATATACTTCTTCCTTTGCATCATCAAAATTCACATGGGTGTAAGTGTTCAAGGTTACACTGATGTCTGCGTGACCCATGATATACTGCAAGGTTTTCGGATTCATCCCGGATTTTGCCATATTAGAGCAAAAGGTGTGCCTGCATACATGAGGGGTAACTTTCGGCATCTGGATACGATAAATTTTATTGTATTTCTGAATAATATGCTCCAGATACTTTTCCCAGTGAAGGGCAACCATCGGCATATCGTTTTTATCCAAAAATAAAAATCCAACGTATCCTTCCACCATCGGTTCAACCTTTGGTGTCTTTCGGTTGGCAATGATTCTGCGAAAACACGCTGCGACAGCTTCCGTCATCGGCACATAGCGGATGCCTTTGTCAGTTTTTGGTTCTTCAATTACATACTGCATCTGTGCAGTACGCTGTAACTGATGGTCTACCTTGATACGCATTTCTCCAAACTCGATTTCTGAAACCGTCAGTCCACAGAACTCTGAGATACGAAGCCCTGTGTGAAAAAGAATATAGATTGCATCATAGTATCTGCTAAAATGTTTATCTTCCTGAATAAACTTCAGCAAATCTCTCTGCTGCTTTCGGGTAATCGCTTCTCTGGTAACAGAATCATTGACAATGACGGATGCAAGCTCAAATTCAAATGGATTTTTACGAAGCAAATCATCGTCTACCGCCATCTGAAATGCTGGTCTGAGGACTCCCCGGATAGAATGAATGGAACTGTATCCCCGCCCATCAATTTGTTGGAGCTTAATCAACCATGTCTTGGCGTCTGACAAACGCACCTTATCAATTCGCAGATTCCCAAAACTCTCTTTTTTCAGCATATTGATGACCGTTTTATATCCGGCAACCGTATTGTGACGAACTCCTGTTTTCAATGAAACATACTTTTCTACCAGTTCCAAAACAGTATAGTTGCCACCGTTGGTTACGATACGGTCAAACAAATCCGCTTCAATCTGTTTTTCTTTCTCACGCAGGGAAGGCTCCCGCTTCTTCCCTTTTGGCATTGGGTCATTCTTGTCCAAACGCCAACTGTATACATTTTTCTCTTTTCCGTCCTCATCAATATAGCGGAACCGATACCTCCCATCTTTACGCTGGTACTCGCCCTCTCGCAAAATCCGATTACGGTTATCTCGTCTTTTCTCACTCATCGTGAACTCTCCTTTCAAAAAAAGAGAGCCAGACTTGCACTCTTATCATAGCACAAATCCAGCTCTCCGCATAGTTATATCATGTGAAATCGGTAAATCTGTCAGCTCTGTTTACACAGCAGTAGCCTGATCCAGATACCTCTCAAATTTCTCACGCTTAATGAGGGCACGATTGCCGTTCATCACATAAAAATCCTCATTGGGATGTGTGTCAATAAGCGTTCTCAATTTTCCTTCGCCGATATGATAATATCTGGCTGCTTCCTCAATGGTAAGCGTATATCTACGCCACACCGGAATATCCGAGTAATTTTTTCCTTCAATATTCAGCTTATTATTCGCCATAGGCAGTTATCCTCCATGCATGAAAATAGCCAGACAGAGGGTGTCGGCAACGAAGTCCGGCAACGAGCTTCAAAAGACCTTGCAAACAATCTCAATCTGGCGATGGTTACTATTTATACTTTTCTTTTATTTTTCTGTTGTTTTGGTTGTTATAAGGGAGAAAAGCCCGCAGTTATGGGATTTTCCCCGGCAACCGGCTCGGCAACGGGATAGCAACAGGGGGTGCAACGGGCTGTCATTTTCAGAATGGAAGCTCCATCTGTTCTGTGACCTCCACAAAACCGTCCATCGTTTTTTCAGACGGGTTGCCGGAGTTCGTTGCCGGGTTTTCACGCTCCCAGCCCTTTTGTCTGCCATATTCCGAAAACATTCTTGGGTTCGGGAAGTACCGCCAGCCGGAAATGCACTGGTTCATAATCTCGTTGATTTCCCGGATTTCCCATTGCTTCGGCTCGTCAAAGGCATGGTTCAAGGCTTCCTTGTAGAGCTGCTTGGAACAGACCATGCTCCCGGTGTACTTATCAAGATACGCCTGTATCATTCCGGCTTTGGTGTCCTCCGGCATAAAATCCCGCTGGTGTTCTTTGAGATACCGCTGCATGGCGGGGCTGAAAGCCAGCTTGAACCTGCCGCTTCGGTAAATCTCCATAGCTTCTGCCCACATCTGCTCGATATAGGCTCTGGAAGCAGCTTCGTCCTCCAAAATGTGAACCTCGGCTTGCTCCGGGTACACCATGACGGGGATAAAGCGGCGGTTGCCGGAACGGTCAAGGGGCAGGAAGTCAAGGGCATTGGAAGTGCCGCCAAACACGCACTGACGGGGGCGGTCTGCCGGGTGGGTTTCATAGGGTATCTTGTAAACTTCTTTCTGCCGGCTTAAAAATGACTTGATTTCCTCAATGCTCTTGGCATTGGCGGTTGCCATCATTTCCGACATTTCGATAATCCAGTGACCTTGCAGCTTGCGGTACACATTGTCATCATCCAGCTTCCGCAAATCATCGGAGAACCACTCGTCCCGGACTGCCAGCAGACGGAAGAAGGTGGACTTGCCAGCCCCCTGACCGCCTACCAGACAGAGCATGATTTCAAACTTGCACCCCGGCTGAAAGGCTCGTGAGATTGCACCCAGCAGGAACAGCTTCAACGCTTCATAGGTGTAATCATCTGCGTCAGCCCCCAGAAAATGCCGCAGGCAGAAACGGATTCGTTCTGTCCCGTCCCACACAAGGGCACTTAAATAGTCCTGGATGGGATGGTACTTGTTTTCATTTGCCACAATCCCGATGGCGTTATCAATCTTTTTCTCATTGGTAAGCCCGTAGGTTTCTTCCAGATAAAGAAGCAGATACTTCATATCCGTATCGTTCAGGGCAGTGTTTTCTCTGTGGAAGCCGATGGGCTTTATGATGTCCTTGCGGTCAGTCAGGATGTTGTATGCGATAGCCCCGGAAAGCAGAGGGTCACACTGGAATACGGTCAGGCAGTTCCGTATGCTCTGACGGACACCGCCTTTCTCGGTAGTTT
>NZ_QUGO01000040.1:0-7756 GCF_003479105.1 Blautia sp. AF19-13LB | reverse complement strand
TGCTTGCAGCCCTCCAGCGTGTCGGCTGGTCTGTCCATGTAGGGCAGAAGCGGGACTTCGTAAATCCGCAGGGAGTTGATGACGATATGCACATGGATATTCCCGCTGTGGTTATGCCCGTCCGGGTGGGTGCAGATTAGGGCTTGGTGTCCGGGGAAATGCTCCTTGCAGAACTGCTCGCCCAGCTCCTGCGCCCGGTCTACGGTCAAGCCGTTGTCTGTCCCGTCCCGTGGGTCAAAGCTGATGATATAGTGGTGGCTTTTCACATCTTCCCGTTTTTGGTTTTTCTCATAGCGGAGATTGGCTCGCATACAGGCAACAGCGAAATCCTCGCCCCCGCAGTTGAGGGAAGAAATGCGGTAATCCTCCCTCGGTATCAGCCGCCCGTTTTCATCAAGGGTGGCTTTCATGGTAAACTCGTCATGCTCAAATGTGAGATAGGCTTCCGCTGCGCCATAGTCGGCGTTTTTAGAGCTGATATGTTTGAATGTTGCCAACAGCGTCACCCACTTTCTGCAAGACTTCAAACTTTAGGGCAGCAAGGTCGGAAACCGCCGCCCGTACCTCCCCGGCAAGCTGCGGATAGGGACTGTGCCACTCGTTCAGCGTCCGGGCTATCTGGTTTAAGTTGCCGCCGATCCTCCCGTATTCGGCGGTCAGCTTCCCGACAGCGGCAAGCAGCTCGTCATTGATGGGGGAAACGGTTATGATGGGGCGTATGGCTGCCCCGGTTATGGCTTGCCGGATAAACTCGGCTTGGCTCATGTGGTAAGCAGAAAGCCGCTGGGCAAACTCGGCGTATTCTTCCTCGGTCATGCGTGTTTTGACTACCCGGCTGCGGTGCGGCGTGTTGTATCGTTTCATAGGTGGTTGACCTCCTTTCTGTGCGTGGTGTCCTCTCACTAATAGGAGAAAAACAGGGTGTGAAGCGGAACTGTTTTTGAAAAATCCGAAAAATATTTTGAGGGGTTTTTCAGCGGCGCAAGCCGCATAAGCAGGGTTTGGGGAAGGCACTCCCCAACAAGATTCCCGCAGGGGCAAAATGAGCGATAAGCGAATTTTGGCACCTCGGTAGAATCTTGCTCTAAGAAACTGCCGGCCTGCCGTTCACTTGCTACTGCCACTTTTTCAGAAAATCTATAACCAGCTTTTTTTATAAAAGGCTGCGGGCTGGCGTTTTTCCCTTACTCCCTACAAACCACAAAAGAGCAGAATGGACGGACTTTCCGGCAAGAACTTTTCCGGCGGCTCGGTCTTTCCCGACAATAAGGCGTTTCGGAAGCTGCGTTTTGCCCGCTGTCTGAAAAAAATGGCAGCCTTTTTTGGTTTCACTGTCTAATACGGAACTTTTGGAAATTTGCCAAAAATGGACGCAAAAAAAGCAGCAAATCTTTTTCGGATTTACTGCTTCATGTGCCGCTGCGGTGCGGCGGGATGGATATTCAGTTGAAATAAAAGAGGATGGTGGTACTTTAGTCTATCGACTCTTTACTAACTATTAGGTAATCTTGAAAGATTTTCCTTGAATTTATCTAAAGAATGTTCATTGTTTCCCGCAAAAATAAGTGGAATTGTATATTCATATGATATGCCATTTTCATAGTCCGATAATTGTATTTTTATAGTATCATCCCTCTCATCTTTAGGTGCTATATATATGAATGAATTTTTATTTATATCAGATATTTTCCCTTTTTCAGAAGAAACAGTATAACCCCAGTCTGTTAAATTTGTCTTTATTGTAACTTCTGTTTCTGTTTCTTTTCTAGTCTGCAATGCTGTTTTATCGATTTGGATATCAAAAGGAGTCGAACCTAACAATTCACTGTTTATATTTACAAGTTCTTCTCCATTTGTTTTAGAAATATTAGATTCATCTTCATAATTTTGTTGAGATTCATCTTTTGGTGTTTCTCTGTTACATCCTAATAAAAAGCATAAAATAATTAGTACTAATACAGAAAGTTGTTTTTTTTGCATTTATTTCTCCTTTCATATTATCAAAGAAAGCACTGAGAGTACTTTCAAGAAATTTTGAAATATTCTCAATGCTTTCTATTTTTTGATCATAAACTTGCCGGTAATGATACTATGTTAATTTATCTCTTTCGCGTAACCTTTGTTGCAATATACACATGCACCATTCACCCATTTGTGAGACATTTCAATCGTCTCAACTTCATAAATGCTTACTTCTCCACAAATTAAACATTGTTTGTAATTATATACATGACGTGTCGCACATTTATCCCAGTCATCATATATACCAGGCATTTCATCTTCATATCCATAGTACTGGGGAGAACCCCAACTATGAGTATGAGCGGCAAATACAGTCATTGGAGCAGCTACAATTCCAGCTACTACTGAAAGTGCTAAAATAGATTTTCTTAAATTCATAAGTTCCTCCCTTTCCTTAAAAATACATAGCTCTTTGTTACATTGTCATTTTAACATAATAATTGGTAAAATGCAATAATTTATTTTCTATTTACGAGAAAATACTGTGCATATTATCTTATTTAGGAATAGTTAAGGCGGCTACCTAAATCTTTTTATTACTTTACCGCACATGAGCATTCGCGCCCGGATTGTCGTTGCCGTAGCCCTCCATGAGGTTAATCACGCCCCAGATACCAAGGCCAGCTCCAAGAGCGATAACAAGGGTCTGCAAAACGCCTACTGCCGAATTAAAAAATGCCATAAAGTTCTCCTTTCTTGCCGCGTGTGCGGCTGCCCGAAAAAGGGCATAAAAAACGGCGGCCAGTTTTGGTAACTGCCGCGGTCATAAGCCCGCCGGGGTTCGGCGGGTTCCCCACGCCGCCTAAATGTCTGCGGCGCGGCGGTATTCAGTTGTAAGGGCTGCGGCTTCTGCCGCTGTGTGCTGCGCCGGGGGAGTGGGGGCGCGTATCATGTAGCCTGTGTTTACGTTTCTGATTGTGATACCTCCTTTAAGTTTTTTTGCTCTTATGAATGAAAGAAAGAGAGGGTGCGGTTTTCGTCGTAGCAGTCGGCATTGTGGGAATGTGTATAACTGCCTTGCTTATGGAGTTGTGGGAAACGCTGTTTGCAGGACGTGGGAAAGCTGCCCTTTGCTTTTCCATGTGCTGTGAACGGCGTTTTCCATGACGGAATAGGCAGTTATGCACATTTCCATAATGCAAAGGTCTTTTCCCTGTCCTTTTCTTTTACGCTTCTGTATCTTCCGGCAAGTCTGCCGCGTCAATCTCGTAATAGTCAAAGACTTCATCGGGCTTGACGATAGCGGGGCGGCGGCGCAAGTGCTTCTCCATGTCAAAGGCGTTCTTCGGGTCTGCATCGGACAGGTACTTGTATTTCGGGTGCTTCGTTATGTCGAATTTGTCCGAAAAGAACGGGCGCACCCCGCGTAGCTGCAAGATACATTTCCCTCCGTCCATGACCGCGATTTCGTCCTGTGTCATAAGCTCTTTGCCACATTGTCAAGTGATGAATTCAAGAAAACGGCAGCCGCAAAGAAAAATCTTTGTGGCTGCCGTTCTAATTGGCGGCTTGAAGCAAAAAAATCCCCGGTTGTACCAGGGAAATAAAAACTTTAGTATAGCCTAAAAGAGAAAGCTAGCGCCTTGAGGCGCGGCCAAGTAGAGTGGGCTTAAAGCCTGCGTCCCGAGCCACCCGTTTTACGGGTGGCAGCGACTCCTTGTCTGTTTATCTTATACTTGTCAATTTATATTATCCAATAATGTGAATTATAATATGACAGTACGGATGCATATTATAGAAACATAACTTTGAAAGAATCAAGCATAACCTGTGGAGTGACTCTTCAACGGATAAACTATTTTCACTTCATACAGTTCCGACATATGGAATAAGGAACACCAATCGCCCTCAATACAACTTTCTTTCTATTAGTTAAAAATGCACATAATCAAAAAAGAAAATCGACTTATTTTAGACAAATTCATTGACAAGTTCTGCTTTAGGTGATAAAATAAAAGTGAAAAGTCGAAATTTATATTGTTGGGAGGTAAGACCGATGATTTGTTTTAAGGTTAAGTTGCCTAACTTAATAATGGAGCATTTTTACCGACGCTGCCAGCCTTTGGAGGCTTAGAATTAAAATTGTTTCTATTTGCGCATAAGTTAGGCATGATTATTTGTCTACTTATGCGCTTTTTTATTTGAATTTTCAGTATTAGCAGAAAGGAAGTGTTATACATAGATAACATATGGCTTATCCTTTTGCTTCTATTAAGTTTTTTTATGATTTTTAAGCCGGAACTTTTATGGAAAATTGAACACTTCTTTTCTGTAAAAGGCGGTGAACCTACAGATTTATATCTTGGTTTGATGCGGGTTGCTGGAGTATTCTTTTTTATTGCATCCATCATTTGCATTATTGTTTTGGTTTTATAAGAGAAGGGGGGCTTTTAATGAAAAAGCTAACACGTAAGATTGTTGCACTTACTCTTTCCTTGGTTATGTGCATAAGTTTTTCTAACACTACTTTTGCTTATGCCGACAACGAGAATATCAGTTCTTCTGCTGAAGCAAGCAAAGTGAATTGGTGGAAGATTGGCTGGATTATCCTTTCAGATTATGTGGAAAAGCTTATCGATCTCGATGGACAGAGTGAAAAGGATAGTAGTTGGGCCTATCTTGTTTCACCTAGCATAGAATATAACACGGGTGATATGGGGCCTGAGGTTTATTTTCGTCCAGAAGTAGATAACAGCGTTGGTTCTATCCGTATGCATGGACATAGGATTATCTTTGTCGATATTTTTACACAGATTGCACTCATCTTGTCAGATGCCTCTGGTGATACGGTAAGTCAAGCAACTACTGGTACAAATCAGTATATGTTTTATACAAAGAAAGCAGGAGACAGTTCTGGTACATGGAAAGCACAGTTTGTTTCAACTGAGACATACAAATGGCAGTTGTATTATGCCCATTATTACAATGCCAATGCTCGTTCAAGTGTTCCTATGACGGAAGATGGATTTTACTTTGGGGATAATAACAGAGTTTATCAATTCTCTGTTGCAGAATCTTACAGACTTAATTCTCTTCCTCCAGAGGTTGTTGATATGACACAACTTAATGCTCAATTTATTAATCCTGCTGATGGAAAAACTGTAGATTATCTCAAAGACTTTAATGCTGGAGATCAAGTTCATTTCTCTGATATAATTATTGACATTAGTTATGATGCGACTGAGGATGCGACTACATTTTATTTTACCGAGGATACTTATGAGGAAAACATAGGATGGAAATTTGCAGGAAATCTTCTTGACCAATATTCCGCTGGTGATGTTCTGAATCTAACTTTTGATGTGTTGAATGTCGGAAACTATCAGGGCATTACTTTTGAAAGCCTCGACTACTTTGAAGCAGCTTACGCGCATAATAACGGTGCCGCTTATCCCAATATTCAAGATTACCAATAATTTGATTTTGACATAAGGACTTATAGAAGAGGGCGTGTTGCGGATAATTTTCTGCAACGCGCCCTTTTTAGTATGCTTTAGCAAAATAAAGTTATCCCTTTTACTCTGGCCAAAGGAATAACTTTATTGCCTGATAGCATTAAAAGAAAATTGTTGTATCACTTTTGATATAAATTAAAAGTATTTAGCGTCTAAATTCTACCTTGACATTTCCCCAACAAAATTGTAAATAATCTTAACCTCCTGTGTCCTCTGACCATCAATCTTCTTGATTTCTCCAATCAGAATCCGGCTAATGAGCCGGTTCAGCACCGCCTCGTCCAGTTCCTCGATGGCGGCATAGCGCCGGATTTCCTTGATAAAAGTGCGGACTTCGCTTTCTTGCGCATCGGCACGACCTTGCATCATTGCCAGGTCATGCAGGCGTTTCTGGTTGGATTCCTGCTCCTGTTCCAGCGCCGCCGTCAGCTTCACAAACCGCTGCTCGGTCAGGATGCCTTTGGCCTTATCGGTGTACAGGCTCAGGAACATCCCGTCAATTTCCTGATTTCGGGCTTCCAGCCGCAGGCGTTCCTTTTCTGTCTGGGAGGCGTCCACCAGATACCGGTGCTCCATCCGGCGGCTGAGCCGCTGGTAGAACGCATCGGCATCCTTCATAGCCTGCGCCGCCAGTTCCTGAATGTCTTTCAGCACCAGATTGTATAAATCCCTGGCCTCGATCTTGTGGCTGGAACAGACCTTGCAGCCCATGCGGTTGTAGGTCTGGCAGATATAGTACGCCTTGTCAATCGGCTCCCGCATTTCGCCGGTGAAGCGGTTCTTCCCGGTTCGGCCCACTTTCTCATACCGCACCTGCATGGACTTCCCGCAGGTGGCGCAGTAGACCAGACCGTGGAACAGATTATAAAAGGGGCAGGAATTCCCCTGAATGGTCGGCCTGCGGTCAATGAGTTCCTGCACCTGTTCCCATTCCTCCGGCGTCACAATGGCCTCATGGCAGCCCTCGATCACTTCCCACTGGTCACGGGGAATAATGTCATAGGTGTTGGAGCGGATGCCTTTCTGATGCGTCCGAAAGACCAAATGTGCGCCCTTATAGAATGGATTTCTCAGGATGTGACTGATTCTGGCTCCGCCCCAGAAATAATAGTTGGCGTCAAACTCCGTGTTGGCTTTGACATGGGTGATTGGGATTTTTTCTTCCATCAGACGTTTGGAAATCCTCATGCAGCCCAGCCCGTCAAGGGCATAGTCATAGATTTTGCGGATGATTGGCGCTGTCTCAGGGTCAATGATGAGATGCCCCTTGTCCTCCGGGTCACGCATCAGGCCGAAGGGCGGCGTCCCTCCGCAGAACTTCCCCTGCC
This sequence comes from Blautia sp. AF19-13LB, assembly GCF_003479105.1. Taxonomy (NCBI): domain Bacteria; kingdom Bacillati; phylum Bacillota; class Clostridia; order Lachnospirales; family Lachnospiraceae; genus Blautia; species Blautia sp. AF19-13LB. The sequence goes on along the minus strand of NZ_QUGO01000040.1, from coordinate 951 downwards.
GGGAGCGGGTGGTGATGCCTGCCAGCACCTTTTTAGAAATATCCCGGCTGTACATATCGTTCAGGATATTCTTAAAGGGCGTAATGTCCATCTCCTGACGGGTCAGGCTGTCCACGCCGTCCGTGATGGCGATATAGCGTACATTGTGTTTGGGGAAAAAGATTTCGATATAGCTGCCAGCTTCAATATAGTTCCTACCAAGCCTGGATAGGTCTTTGGTGATGACGCAGCCGATCTTCCCCGCCTCAATGTCAGCGATCATGCGCTGGAAGGCAGGGCGGTTGAAATTGCGGCCCGTATAGCCGTCATCCACATAATATTCATACTGGAACATTCCATGCTTTTCAGCAAAGTCCCGAAGCATGATTTTCTGGTTGCTGATGCTCATACTCTCGTTGTCGCCGCCGTCATCCAGAGAGATGCGGCAGTAGAGAGCGGTGATTTTCTCATAGACTTGTTTTTTCCTGCTCATAGCGTTCTCCTTCTATGAACAGGGACACGATACCATTATAGTACCATGTCCCTGCCCCTGAATCAACCGTTTTTACGCAGCGTTTTCGGCCATTTCCCGCTGCTGACGCCATTCCTCGAAGTGTTCGCAGGTCTGACGCTCAATCAGCTGCTCAAAGGCTTCCCGCATGGACTTCTCCCCGGAGAACTCCCGCACCACCACAAAACGGACTTTATTTTTCTGCTGTTTGCTTTTTTCCATAGGCTACCTCCATAGAGTAGCAGGCCAGACGGCAGCACTGGCAACGAAGTCCGGCAACGAACCTCTGAAAACCTGTAAACTACCGTCTGACCTGCAAATCTTACTTTATCAATTTTCTTGAAAAATCTCGTTGTTTTCGTTGCCGGAGATAGAGATAGATATTAGAAAATACCTTATTTACACAATGTCATTAACTTTAGCAAAGAGCAGAAATCGTAAGCATTTATAAAACTATGATT
>NZ_QUGO01000004.1:192003-275417 GCF_003479105.1 Blautia sp. AF19-13LB | reverse complement strand
TTATTGTATCATAGAAGAACCTTCCAAACATTATTTTACAGAAAAAGTTTCATACTCTCCTCCAAGCAGCAGATCGTTCAGGAACTGCAGATGGGTTTATCCACAGTCAGCCAGAACCTCAACCTTCTGGAGCAGGAAGGTCTGATAGAAAAAAACGGCTTTTTTGCATCCACCGGCGGAAGAAAAGCAAACGCCATTCAGATTGTATCCGATTTTAAAATTTCTATTGGTATCGGTATTTTAATTTCCTCCCATCCTGGCTGTGTCCTGCTTCCGTAAAATCAATCAGCAATTCTTCCAATGCCACGATGTTAACTTTTTCTTCCATTTTTCAGTTCCTCCACAATCTCGTTATAACGTTTTTTATTTAACCGGTAGAAAAATAATACAACCGCAGTCACAATCCAAAGTGCACCTGGAATCGTCGTAAATGCATGTTTCATAATTGAAAGCACAATTGCATTTTGTGTCTGATTTGCAATATAACCATATTTTCCAAGTAATCCTGCTAAAAGTGCTGTTCCAACTGCCATTCCGATTTTATTTCCAAGTGAAATAAATGCATACTGAAAACCATCATTTCTAAGTCCGGTTTTCCACTCCCCATATTCCACACAGTCTGGAATAATTGCATAGATTGCGGTATTAAATCCAGAGAAAAAAAACTGTGTGAGACCAGATAATGCATAAAAAATAGCTGGTGATTCTTTGGCATTGAAGAAAAACATAGACAACATGGAAATTCCTGTAAATAAAGCAAAGAGAGATGCTGTTCTTCCTTTGTTATTCAACTTGCGGAATACTGGTTGAAAACAGGCTGCCCCGATGATAGAAGGAATAATGATGCACATCGAATAAGTTGTGTAGTAGGAGGCATTGCCTTCCACATATGTAAAATAATACAGAATATCTGCGTTTCTACCATATAATGTAAATCCAAATAATATCTGTCCTACCAATGCAAGAAGATATGGTCTGTTCTGCATGACTGCTTTCAACTGAACCTTTACAGAAATTTTTTCTTTTTCCGGAGTGATCACTGCCTCTTTCGTCTTCGCAAAGCAGAAGAAATGACAGGCTGTAAAAATACATCCATATATGACCGCAACCGTCAGATATCCTGTCTTTGCACTGTGACTGCCGAATTTGCTGAGCAGCGGAACTGTGATAATATTTAACACACCAATTGCAATCATCGCTGCAACCGAACGGGATGTATTTATTTTTGCACGTTCATCAATATCCTGTGTCATAGCACCACACAAGGTTCCATATGGAATATTCACACAGGTATACCCCAAAACCAGCAGACAATATGTACTTACCATATAAATGATCTTTCCATTCTGCGGCCAGTCAGGTCTTGCCCAGAATGTCATGACAAGAAGAATTGCTGTAATTGGTGCCGCTACTAACAGCCATGGACGGTACCGTCCCCATCTCGATTTTGTTTTATCCGTAAGTCCCCCGACGATTGGATCATTGATTGCATCCCAGAATCTTGAAAAAAGCATCAGTGCTGACACAGCCGCCATACTGATTCCGAACACGTCTGTATAAAATATCATCAGAAAATTACTGACGAACATCCAGCTGAAATTACATCCAACATCACCAAACCCATATGCAATCTTACTGATCAGCGGTACTTTTCCATTTTTGTTTTCGCTTCCCATATGTCTCTCCTATTTTTATCAGAGTTTCTGACAGAACTCTATTCTTTCCTCATTTGGTCCCTTAATCATAAAAAACTTCACACCATTTTCCCAAAATGGCAGTTCTTCGATTCCGTCTGTAATAACTGTGTATTTTTCATTGCAGATTTTCTGATACATACTTTCAATGTCTTCCACATCAAGTGCAACATGTTGGTATGCACCGTCTGACATTTCCGCCTTCCCATTTTCAAAAGCCTCTATGCAGTAATTTTTTATCTGTAAAAATGCCACTTTTTCCCCTGCTTTTTCATTATAAGACTGCATAATTACTTCAAATCCAAGACTCTTATAAAACTCAACTGTTTTCTGTAAATCGTTTGTCGGAAGCCCGACATGGGCAATTCCGACAATTCCATATTTATTTTCCATACGAACTCCTTACTTTTCACTGACGTTGATAATTACTTTCATCGTTGTCTCGCGGTTATCATCAATATACTGGTATGCCTTCAGATAATCTTTAAAAGCAAATGTCTTTGAGATGAGCGGTTTCAAATGAACTTTGCCCTCATTTACCAGTCTGATTCCATCTATGTAATCATCATGGCGGTACATCATCGTGCTCTTAATGTCAAGTTCGTGGTCATTTGCCACTGCAAGATCTACTTCTGCCATTCCTGCAAAAACAGCCACCAGTACGATCGTGCTTCCTTTTCTTGCATATTTAATTGCCTGTCCCATTGTGATATTGTTTCCGGCACAGTCGTAGATCACATCTGCCTTATCCGGTCCAAATGCTTCGATCATCGCCTCACCGAAGTCTTTATTTTTGGTATTCACACACACATCAATTCCACATTCTTTTGCCTTCGCCAATCTAAGATCACTGATATCTGTGATCATCACTTTCGCTGCTCCCATTCCTTTTGCTGTCTGTGCCACGAGATTTCCGATCGGTCCTGCTCCAAGGACTGCAATATTCATGCCAGCCACATCGCCCATCTGTTTTACACCATGAACTGCCACAGCAAGAGGTTCGATCATAGCTCCTTCTTCATAGGACATATCTTCCGGAATAGGTGTTACTTTAGATGCATCCACTGCAAAATACTCAGATGCTGTTCCTGTCGTCTGAAATCCCATTACTTTTAATTCCTCACAGAGATTATACTTTCCATGACGACATGGATAGCAATGTCCACAATATACCTGCGGCTCTATCGTCACCTTCTGTCCCACATGAAACTCGGTGATATTTTTTCCAAGTTCTGTAATCTCACCAGAAACCTCATGTCCCTGTGTTACCGGATATTTTGTAAACGGATGTTTTCCATGATAAACATGAATATCTGATCCACAAACACCAATATTCATAATCTTTACCAACACCTGATTTTCCTTTACCTCCGGAACCGGAACCTCTCTGAAAATAATTTCTCCTGGATTTGTCATTACCTGCTGTAACATAGTTGTTTCCTCCTTTTTTATATTATTATACGTTTTATAAAACGTTTTATTAAAGTAATTATATTATTGTCCTATAAACACAATTTGTCAATATGTTTTTTCATATTTTTATATATTTCATAATTTCAAAATATATTTTTTGTATATTTTTCACAATTAACATGCAAAAAAACGGAAAGGAAACCGTAGTTACTGTTTTCTTTCCGTTTTTTACTATAATATCTTTTTCTAATTTTACACAACTTCTCGTTTTTCACACATATAAATCGGACATCGCATTCGCTTTGCAACCTGTCAGTGGGAGTTTTTAACTCCAACAGACTAAACATCCCCTTACCCAACGCTTAATTCCCTACGCACCAGATGCGGTGGACTGCTTATCTGCGTTCAAAAAAATTACAATTCTACCATATGTTTTGTAAAAAAGTATTTCGCGGCTCCAACAGCCGACGCTTCTTTCTTATACGAACAATTTTTCAAGTATGAAACATCATGCTCAAAGCCATTATATGCCATCACTTTTTCTCCCAGTGGTATCATATAATCTGACAATACGCCTCCCACATCACCTCCTAGTATGATGTCCATATCATATGCCATCCGCAGATTTGATATCAAAACAGCAAGATGATCCAAATACTCATTCCATGTCTGCAAATTTTTTTCATCACCACTTTCAATTTTTTCCATAAATGCATCCAGTGACTGCCTGTTATCTTGTGTCAGTACACTTGCTGCACAATATGCATCTGCACATCCTGATTTACCACAATAACACTTTCTTCCACCGGGAACGAGTATCATGTGACCAAACTCCCCTGCTTTCTGGTTCTGCCCTCGAAACAGCTTTCCATCTATGCAGAATGCACCTCCTAAAGTGTGGTTCAAAGACAGATATATCGCATTTCGATACTTTTGCTTTTTTTCTGCAAGCATTGCAGCATTAGCATCGTTTTCAAAATATACTGGAATTTCCAAAGCCTGCTCTAAAAAGCGCAGACTATAATTCTCTATACCTAAAGCATGGGATTTTAAAACGATCCGTTCTTTCTGATCAATAATTCCTGGAATCGCCACTCCAATCCCAAGTAGCGTGTCCTTCGCTAATTCGCCTTCAAGAAAAGTTTTGACCTTTTGTGCCACCTCTGTACAATAGAATAATTCTGCCGTAAATTTTAAACGGATGCGATCTTTTTTTATAATCTCATCTCCAAGATTTACTAATACCATTTCTATATGATTCGCTGTAATCAAAATTCCCATTGCATGACAGTATGACTTATTAATCCCTATACTTTTTGCCTTTCGTCCACCGGTCGAAGCATATTCCCCAGTTTCTTCCAACACCATTTTTTCTAATAAGTCATTCACATTTGCTAACACAGTCGGCATACTCAAGTTTAACTCTTTTGCGATTTCCGCCTTGGATGTAACATGCTTGTTTAGCACATAATTAATTATTTTTTTTCTTGTTGTATTTTTTTTATCTTTATTTTCCGTTTTCTTACCCTCTTTTATTAAATATATTATAAAAGAATTATATGCTTTTTTATTCTTCTTGTAAAGTAATGTTTTATAATAAATCTCCGACAGAATTTATCTTATAAACAGCCAAAAGCTCCCGAAGGAGTTTTCCACGCTTTAGATCTACACCAATTCTTTTAGCACAAGTTCTTCTGCCATATTACGAATACCATTTACCAATCTGACCCATTCCATCTGATCACGAGCTTTCAACTCAGCACTGATTGCATCCAACTTCTAAATCTAAGTCGATCTCTATCGTGTCATCTGGCTTTTGTTGGGACAAAAGAACTACCGTCTCACAGAACATATTTTATCGCAAGGCTTTTAAAAATGGAATAGATTTTACCAAACGACAGTTTTCAAAAAACTTATAAGGGATTTTTCCCTTGAACCCATCATTTATGATATATGGTGGTGCTTTTCGCCCCCAAATCGTGAAAGTGGGGGCACTTTCTGTCCCCACTCAGGAAATGTTGCTAAAATACTGTTTAGATTTATCATACATACAAAATGGAAGTTATCTATTTCTCCTCTTCATTAAGACCTAGTTCATTACATATTACTTGCTATCCCTGATACCTTATTCTTTCTACCAGCGTTTCCTTTTTCAGATTACTGCTTAAAACACAGGAAAGCACAATTTGTAGAATACCAACCAGAAGAATCATAACAAGAATCGGGATAAGAGGAACGTGATAAACGTTCATTCCAAAAATCCCATTATGCTTCGCATAGGAAAACAGTGCATAGCCAAGGGGCAGACCGGCAGCAAGTGCGACGCAGATGGTGCCAACCGTAAAAATCAAGCCCTGTATTTGTAAGCTCAGATTCAACTGCTTATTGGTCATGCCTACCGCTTGCAGCACACCGTATTCCTGCTTCTTCGTGATGATATTGATGATCATGGTGTTTGCCAGATTCATAAACCCAATGAGACCGACAATTGCCATGAACAGATAGCAGCCAAGCTTCATCATACGGCTTGCGTATTCTGCAGATTGTAACTGTGCATGATAGGTATCCATTTTTATATGCGAAGTATTAGAAATCAAAGTATTCAGACTCTGTTCCACAGATGCAACATCTTTTTTATCACAGTCCACCCACAGATAGCCATAGGCTGTTCCCCTCGGATTCATGGAACGGTATACACCTTCCGGAATGACAAGATAAGTGTCCGCACTTACAAAGGATCCTGCAATCTTTCCCTGATAGGTATAGGTTTCACTTCCATTCTCAAAGTCAAATACAATAGATTCACCCGGAGCATATCCATCTTGTTCCATCCACGCCGACCAGCCAAAGAAAATTTCACCATTCTTTACCGCCTGATCATAGTCCATAGAGCCAATATCCCCGTCTTGGCGCATAAAATCAAAATCATTTTTACTCACAATATCAGCCGGAAATCTTGTTCCGTTCAGATTTACAGAGACAATCTCTCTCGTCATGACATCTGTCACTCCTGGAATGCTTTTGATTTCTTCAATCATTGAATCATTCAGTGGGTTGTTCTGTAGGATTGTGTCCAGATTATTCTCCGAATAGGCTTCATCATAATTCTGGGAATAATCCAGCTGCAACTCAAATTGTCCATGGTTGATTGCAATCCGCGCCTCGTGCTCCGTGTCAATATTTCCAACATAATTAGAGATAATTACAAACAATACACAGGAAAGCCCCATGGTAAGAATCGTAGCAATGGTTCTTTTCGGATTGCCTGTCACATTTGCCATTGCCATGGAGAAAACGGTGACATCTTTTCTGCCTTTTCGTCTGCCCTGTTTTTGCGTTTTGGAGCCGTCAAGATACCGTGTCGCTTCGATGGATGAAATCCGGGAAACAATTTTCATGGGTTTGCGCAGAGCCAAAACGACCGTAAGAAACGATACAAAAATGCAGATGAGCATAATTGTCAGTGAAAACAGAGGCACCTGATGGTTCTTGATTCCGGACGATACCAGATTTCCCTGCTCCACCAGCCAGTTGAAGCTGACTTTTGCAATCAGGAAACCAAACAGCAGCCCCAGCGGTATCGAAGGAACCGCCAGAAGAATGCCCTCACGAAAAATCAACTGCTTCATCTGCTTTCTGGTTGCACCCAACGCCTTGATTTTTCCGTACTCCTGAACCTTCTGGGCGATCCCGACCTGGAAGATATTATAAATGACCACAACGGAAAACAGCACGATTCCGAGGATCAGGGTTCCACAAACCACAATCATTTCATAGCTCGGCTGCAATACCCACTGCAGGTAGAGGTCATTGATGATCACGTTTTTCTGGTCAATGCCGCAGAAATCCGCGATTTCTTTTATAACAGGCGCAACATTATTCATAGATACATTTGCAGAATCGCTCAAGGTAAAATAGATATTATATTGCCTGTCACCCTCCGCAACACGCTCATTATAAAAATCCTGCGAACCGAATACAACATAGGAAGCCTCGATGGTATATTCATCCCGGTCATATAAAATCCCGCTGACAGTAAATTCCACCGGTGCGTATTCCGACTGCATGCCGGAACGGTACTCCAATGTTACGGTGTCTCCGACCTTTACGTCATGGTATCCCACTGCATCAAAGAAAGCGCGTCCTGCGGCAATTTCCTGCGCCTTTTCCGGATAGGTACCTTCCTTCAACACATATTCCTGATTATAGGGAAGCATTTTCCTGACCGTTTCATCCGCACTGACAAACCCGCCATTTTCATTTCCTTTCAGGATGCCCTCCGTACACATGATGCCGATATCAAATATCTCAGCTCTGCGTTCCACTTCTTTTAATTGCGTACCATCTGCTGCGACAAACAGACCATAATTGCTTCCATATGAGCCTGCCGCCTGACTTTTCTGCAAACGTATCATTCCATTTCCCACAGTACTGATAATCACAAGCAGCATCGTAGTCAGACATATGGACATCATAATCAGTATACTTCTTGTCTTGTTCTTTTTGTCATTGCTATATGCAATCCTGCTTATTGTCTTCATCTGAAATCCACCACCTGTCCGTCCTCAATCACCAGAATACGGTCAGCGACCTGTGCAATTTCGTCATCATGGGTAATCATTACAATTGTCTGTCCATATTTTTTTGCTGTCATCTTAAGCAGAGCGATTACCTCATCACTGGTCTTAGAATCAAGATTTCCTGTCGGCTCATCTGCAAATATAATTTCCGGACGATTCACCAGTGCTCTTGCAATTGCTACTCTCTGCTGCTGTCCTCCGGATAACTGATTTGGCAGATTATAAATCCGGTTTTCAATCCCCAGAGTTGCAATAATATCATTTACATACGCTTCATCCACTTTTCTTCCATCCAGCCCCAGTGGCAGTACAATATTTTCCCAGACATTAACAGATGAAACCAGATTAAATGCCTGAAAAACAAATCCGATTTTTCTTCTGCGGAAAACAGCAAGGGCATCTTCCTTCATCCTGTATAAATCTTTCCCTGCTAAAGTAACACTGCCTTTTGTAGGGGTGTCTAGCCCTCCAAGCATATGAAGTAATGTACTTTTACCGGAACCTGACTTTCCAACAATTGCGACAAATTCTCCCTGCTCAATCTGAATGTCCACCTGATTGACCGCTTTGACCTGATTCTCACCTGCGCCATAAAACTTACAAAGCTGCTTGGTTTCTAATATCACACTCAATGTGCTACCTCCTTTTCAATTCTGTAAAACGTACCTTTTCAACACGCTTTCTTTGCCTGTTTATATATTTGGTCATTTTTCAACCTACATCCAAATTGTATCAGGATAATCTTTCATTTCACTTTCAAAAACGAGCAGAAGTCTTACAGAATTGTAAGATTTCTGCTCATTTAAAATTTAACTAACATATGGTAATTGAATCACAAACGTGCTTCCTTTTTTCTTTTTGCCGGAGGTTACCGTAATCATACCTGCGTGCTTTTCGATAATTTCTCTCGATAGAAAAAGTCCGATTCCTGTACCACTCTTTTCCATGACCTCCCTGGAACTTCCTCTGTAAAATCGTTGAAAAATTTTGTGATACTCATTCTGCGGAATACCAATTCCCTGATCCTCAATTTCCATTCTTACAAGATCGTTTCTTTTTTGTAACCGGATAAATATTTTTGAACCACCCGGACTGTACTTGACCGCATTATCCAGAACGTTGATCACAGCTTCGCCAAGCCACCTTTTATCCTGCATAATCGTGCATGTTTCCAGCTCTTTTTCATAGTCAAAAACGAATTCAATTTCTTTCTCATCCGCTTTTGGATATGTACGATTCACAGCAGATATGACAGTATCTATAAGTGGAAGTTTTTTCTTATTCATCTGAATCAGTCCAGTTTCCATCTTGGATATTTCAAGAAGCGACTGCAATAATGTCTCCAGTCCATCCAGAGCACTCCGACAACGGATACGAAACTCCTCCTGTTCTGTGGCACTTAAGTCATTCTGCATCAGCACACTAAAACATGTATCCAAAGCTGCAACCGGTGTCTTTAACTGGTGTGAGATGTCAGAAACCATTTCTTTCGTGCTCTCTTTTTCTGTCCGTGCTTCTTCCTTTAGCAACTGAATATGATGTCCGATTGCTTCAAGCTGGTCATTCAATTTTTCCAGTTCTGCGTAATTTTCCGTTTTCAGTAAATCATCAAATTTATTTTCACGGAATCTGATCAGAATTTCTTCCAACTGGTCTAATATTTTCTGATGACATGCATCTTCTTTTTTCTTCCAATAAAGTAAAAAAGTCAAAAAAAACACGCATATCACAGTGCTTACAGCACCGGTCACCATAACCTGATGCCGGAATTGCGAATAAAATGCATTCCCTTTATTCCCCCAGTATCCATATTGCTCCAATAATCGCCTTCCCTGTTCGTTGGTTTCAATATCCTTATCCTTAAGCAATTCCGAAACAGCATCCAGCCCGGAAAATTCTTCCTTGGCAGCAATCTCTGTCATAAGATTCATTTTATATTTATAATCTTCATAAAACACATATGTGGTAAAGCAATTTAATATTGCAAACAATAATATGACAGGTAATACCAAGGAGAGCACTACTGTAATCTTCTTGCGATATCTCTTTGTCACTGCCTTACCTCCTGATTCCATATATACCCAAGACCTCTGATATTCTTTATATAGACCGGTGCAGCCGGATTGTCTTCGATTTTCTCACGGAGTCTTCTGATATTGACAGCGATTGTATTTTCATCCACAAAATCCCCTTCCAGATCAAACACATTTTCCAATATTTGTGTTTTTGAAAGAATCTGTTTCGGATTCTGAAGAAAAAAAGTCAGCATTTTCAACTCCGTTTTTGTCAGACTGATTTCACGACTCTTTATCAGGACTTTCATTTCTCCTGCGATAAATACGATATCTCCCGAAATCATCTTTCCGGCTTCCGTTTTCTCCTGTCTGCGGCGGAAATGTGCTTCTATTTTCAAAAGAAGTACCGAAAGACTAAACGGCTTTGTAATATAATCATCTGCCCCTGCTTCATATCCCATGACCTGATCCATCTCCTGATCTAATGCTGTAAGGCAAATAATGTATGTATTATAATTGCATCTCATCCACCTTACAAATTCCAGTCCATTCCCATCCGGAAGATTCACATCACAAATGGTAACATCCACATTATTATCACTTGCAATTCTTTTCGCTTTTTTCACTGATTCTGCCGAAAAAACCTCATATCCGGATTTTTTCAGTGAGAATGTAATTCCACGATTTAAATTTTCATCATCTTCAACCACGAGTATACCTGGCATAGCATCTGCACCTCTCTTTATTAACTATTCATCTTAAAATGCTTCAATGCCTCCACAATTGCACTCTCTTTATCTTCTGGACACTGCGGTTGCCTGCTATCTTCATTTTTAGGTAAATTAGGACTTGGAACAAGTTCCAAGTCTGTCGCGGCAGTCGTCGAATTGCCCTGCAAGCAGTCCATTCTCCTCGTTGCAACGCGCAAATTCTTTCCAACCTCAATTCCGCATTTTCTCTTTACCTGTGAGATATATCCGGCTTTTGTTTCAGTTGGGACAAAAGAACAACCGTCTCCACATGCACCGTTCCCGGAAACATATCAACACAGCAGACTTTTTCTACACGGTATCCATATTTTGCAAACTCTACCAGATCCCGCGCAAGAGAAGTCGGCTTGCAGGAGATGTAAAGCATTTTTTCACACCTATATAAATCAACTATCTTCGGCAGAGCCTTCGGATGGATTCCTTCGCGCGGTGGATCAAGAACGATGAAGTCCGGTTTTTCTTCGATTTCATCGATCACCTTCAGCACGTCTCCGGCGAGGAAACTGCAGTTGGTAAGGCCGTTTGCCTCTGCGTTCTCTTTTGCAGCTGTAACAGCTTCTTCCACGATTTCCACGCCGATCACTTCTTTTGCGACCGGTGCAAGGATCTGGGCGATGGTTCCGGTTCCGCTGTAGAGGTCGAAGATCGTGCGGTCTTTCGTCTCGCCGACGAACTCGCGGGCGGTGCTGTAGAGAACTTCCGCGCCAAGGGAATTGGTCTGGAAGAAGGAGAACGGGGTGATCTTGAATTTCAGTCCGAGGAGTTCTTCATAGAAGTAGTCCTGTCCGTAGAGCACTTTTGTCTCATCGCTCTTTACAACATCTGCCAGGGAATCATTTATGATATGGAGGAATCCGACAACCTTTCCTTCCAGCGGCAGACCAAGCACTTCCTGCACGAGCGGCATCAGATCCCACTCTTCCTGGCTTGTGGTGACGAGATTTACCAGGATTTCTCCGGTATTCTCGGCTCTTCGAACCAGCAGGTGGCGCAGGTAACCCTCGTGGCTTATCTTGTGGTAGTAACTTGCGTTCCGCTCTTTAAAGTACGCCAGCACGCAGGTCAGAATCTTTGTGAAATCCTCATGCACGATTTTGCAGTCGCACGCGGTCAGGACATCGTAGGTGCTTCCCTTTTTATGAAGTCCGAGAGACAACGGGCCGTCCTTGTATTCATCGCCGAAGGAAAACTCCATTTTATTCCGGTATGCAAACTCCTTCGGACTTCCTTTGATTCCAAGGAACGGATAATCGGCCTCCCCCGCCTCATTGACCTGGCCGGCCTCCACGAGGGCATCGTCGAGCAGTTTTTTCACCTGACCGGCCTTCATTGCAAGCTGATCCTCATAACTCATCGTCTGGTACATGCATCCGCCGCAGGACGGGAAAATACTGCAGACCGGATCGCGCTTTTCCATCGGGGATTTTTCTGTTACTTCGAGCAGGCGGCCCTCCATGCGGTTCTTTCTTTTTTTGTTGATTTGAAAGCGGATCTTCTGTCCCGGAATTGCATTTTTCACGGTAACCGTCTCGCCCTCCACATGTACACGTCCTTTATTCGGGAAATCGATTCTTTCCACGACTCCCTCGTAAATTTCTCCTTTTTTCATTCTCTTCTCCTTCTATGTCAAACTGATTTCCGGACAGAAAAACTCCGGTACCACGTTCCGGCACCGGAGTTTCTTTTTTCCATCCTACTTATCTTCGTCTTCATCCTCGAAGTAATCGTCGAAATCGTCATCGAAATCATCTTCGAAGTCTTCCAGATAATCCGGAGTTACAAACCGGTATACTGCGTATGCGATTCCTGCAACTGCCGCTACCGCTCCGACAATGGCAAGAACCCATAAAATCACGTTTTTCGGTTTTTCGTTCTCACGTTCTCTCTGTTTTAAAAGCTCTAATACTTCATCAATCTTATTCATACTGTCCACCAACCTTTGCTTTAGATTAGAAACTTAACTTAACGATAGTATACCATACGAGCCGCAATTTTACCACAATTTCCGCTCTTTTTTATAAATCTTTTCGTTTCAACTCACAATCGGTATTTTCACAGAGTCTGACATGTCGAGAATAGTTCGACTGTGACTTTCCTCATGTCAGTGGAGGATACCGATTTCTCTCCGCCTACCACTGCCGTTATGTTTCTTTTAACAATTCATCCCACCACTTTAGAAGCTGAGGACTTCTTGTCTACTGGTGTTAAAATTCAGAATCCGCCGGCAGTTCCCGCAGAATCTTGTGGAACTGACCGCCGCAGCGCTCCATTTCTCCTAACACCTGGTCGATCCATTCACCCTTTGTATGCCAGTTTTCTCTGGTGAACTCAATATCCGAAGGACAGACAAAAAACTCTGTCTCCGGGTAGACAAGCTGGTAATACAGAATACACCGTCTCGCATGGAGATTCCGGCAGCAGAGGATCGCTTTTTTTACCTCGATGCCCGCCGCATCTGTCACTTCCCGTGACCGCAGTGCATTTTCATACGTATACGTCGCCTGGTCTTCGCGTAGAATCGCTTTCTCCGGCACGCTGTTTTTCTGCAGTACCGTCCGCAGAAACTCCCACTCGGTTTCATAGTTTCCGCCGTACTGCTCCGCAAGATCCTGTACACCGGCGAAATGCCCGAGCACAGTACTGTATCTTCCCGACGGAAGCACATACGGCGCAAATCCTTCTTTCCAGAGTTCTGCCGCGTGCGCCGCCATCTGCGGATATCCGTTTCCCGGCACAAAAATCACATCGGCTTTCTGCGGCTCATCCTTCACGAAAATATAGTCCGTAAAGTAGTTTAAAAACTTCTCATACATGAAATGTTACCACTCTTTAAAGTCCATGAGGCACTCTACGACATATGCCATATCCTGTTCAGACAGGCTGTAGAACATCGGCAGACGCATCAGGCGCTCGCTCTCTTTTGTTGTGTATTTGTCCTCTCCGTGGAAAACACCGAACTTCTGTCCGGCCGGGGAGGTATGGAGCGGAACGTAATGGAAGACACACATCACACCGCGCTCTTTCATATAGTTGATCAGTTTTGTACGTACTTCCAGATTTCTTGCCTTGATGAAGTACATATGCGCATTATGTACACAGCCTTCCGGCACAACCGGCTGCTCGATCTTTCCGGCCTCAGCCAGCGGACGGAGCTGCTCATGGTAATAGTTGTAGATGGCCATCCGCTTTCTATCGATTTTCTCATGTTCCTCGAGTTCTGCAAGCAGGTAAGCAGCATTCATATCGCTCGGCAGATAGGAGGAACCGTAGTCGATCCAGGTATATTTGTCGATCTGTCCGCGGAAAAACTTGCTGCGGTTCGTTCCCTTTTCACGAAGGATCTCTGCTTTTTCCAGATAATTCTCATCCTGGAACAGCAGTGCGCCGCCCTCTCCCATCGTATAGTTTTTCGTCTCATGGAAGCTGTAGCAGCCAAAATCGCCGATCGTTCCAAGGGCTTTTCCCTTGTAGTACGCGCTCACACCCTGTGCCGCATCCTCTACAACCTTCAGGTTATGGCGTTTTGCAATATCCATGATGGTATCCATTTCACAGGCAACGCCCGCATAGTGAACCGGAACAATCGCTTTTGTTTTTTCGGTGATGGCATCCTCAATCTTGGTCTCGTCGATGTTCATCGTATCCGGACGGATATCCACGTAGACGATTTTTGCTCCGCGCAGAACAAAGGCATCTGCAGTGGAAACAAACGTGTAGGACGGCATGATCACTTCGTCGCCCGGCCGAATCTCAGACAGGTAAGCTGCCATTTCCAGTGCATGGGTGCAGGATGTCGTAAGCATCGCATGTTTTACGTTGAAATTGTCCTGCATCCAGGCAGAACATTTCTTCGTAAAAGGACCGTCGCCGCACAGCTTGTTGTTTTCCTCTGCCGCCTGGCGGATGTATTCCAGTTCTGTTCCAATAAAAGGTGGTTTATTAAACTCTATCATTGTTTTTTCCTTATCTTTCTTCTATCCATTACTGTTTTATTTACTTTCAGAGCCCAAAACAAGCTCTTAGGTAGTCTCATTTTCTCACAAATCCCTGTGAATTTCAAGACACGATTTTGACATGACAGCCATATCATCAGACTGTCCATAAAGCTAAAAGAACCCTTGATTTCTCAAGGGTTCCACAAGTAGCGAGAGGGGGATTCGAACCCTCGACACCGCGGGTATGAACCGCGTGCTCTAGCCAACTGAGATATCTCGACATATTCATTTTCAACACCGTTTTTCATAAAATATGGGGCCTATAGGGCTCGAACCTATGACCCTCTGCTTGTAAGGCAGATGCTCTCCCAGCTGAGCTAAGACCCCACATCAGTGTTTTGTCTGTTGGCTTTTTATCTGTATCACCAACCGACTTCGTTAGTATAGCATTCCACCCGCCAAATGTCAACACTAATTTTCAAATTTTTTCGATTTTTTTCAACTTTTTCTCCCGCCACTCTTTCAGGTACTGCTCCTGTTCAAGATCTTCCCGTTCTTTCTCCCATCCTGCCGCCCGGCAGAGCGTCCATGCAAGCAGAAGAAATACGGCAAAAATCCCCGCCAGACAAACGATTCCCATCTTTTCTGACCGCCTTTCCTGTTCTGATTCTGCTAAAAAGCAAAGGATCTCCTTACTATTGTATCCGGAACGGCGGCGCTTTATTCCCTTTTCAGAACAAAAAGACAAAGCCGCCAGATTTCCCTTTCACCGGGATTCTGGCGGCTCCATTTTACTCAAAATTAAAATTCACATTCACGTTACGCTTCGTCAATCGCTTTTCCAATATCATGGCGGTAATATTTATTGTCAAAGTCAACCCAGTCAACAGCCTTATATGCATTCGCACGTGCCTCTTTCAGGGTATCGCCAAGTGCTGTCACGCCGAGGACACGGCCTCCGTTTGTCACGATCTCGCCGTCTTTGAACTTCGTTCCTGCATGGAAGCAGTAATAGCCCTCATGCTCTTTGAACGTCTCGAGTCCGCGGATCGGGAATCCTTTTTCGTAGGAAACCGGATAACCGTTCGAAGCCAGTACGATGCAGACACACGCATTATCTGCAAACTGCAGGTCGATCTGGTCGAGAGTTCCGTCGATGCAGGCTTCAAATACATCAATGATGTCTGTCTTCATACGAGGAAGCACAACCTGTGCCTCCGGATCGCCGAAGCGGGCATTGTACTCGAGCACTTTCGGTCCGTCCGGTGTCAGCATCAGTCCGAAGAAGATAACTCCCTTAAACGGTCTTCCCTCAGCTGCCATCGCATCTACGGTCGGCTGATAGATATATTTCTTACAGAACTTATCCACTTCTTCGGTATAAAACGGACTCGGGGAGAAGTTGCCCATACCGCCGGTGTTCAGGCCGGTGTCGCCGTCTCCTGCTCTCTTGTGGTCCTGTGCGGAACTCATCGTCTTGATCGTCTTTCCATCCACAAAGGAGAGAACGGAAACCTCACGTCCCGTCATAAACTCCTCGATGACCATCTCGTTTCCGGCACTGCCGAATTTCTTGTCGAGCATGATCGTCTTGACGCCCTCTTTTGCTTCCTCTAAGGTATTGCAGATCAGAACGCCTTTTCCAAGAGCCAGACCGTCGGCTTTCAGCACGATCGGGAATTTTGCAGTCTCGAGATATTTCTCTGCCGCTTCTGGATCGGAGAATGTCTCGTATGCCGCCGTCGGGATATGGTATTTTTTCATCAGGTCTTTGGAGAACGCTTTCGATCCTTCCAGGATTGCCGCATTCTTTCTTGGTCCGAATACGCGCAGTCCCTCTGCCTCAAACGCATCGACAACACCGCCGACCAGCGGATCATCCATGCCGATGACGGTCAGGTCAATCTCTTTTTCTTTCGCAAAAGCAACGAGCTTGTCAAACTCCATCGCTGCAATATCGACACACTCTGCGTACTCCGCAATTCCTGCGTTTCCAGGAGCGCAGTAAATCTTGTCTACCTTCGGGCTCTGCGCCACCTTCCAGGCAATCGCATGCTCTCTTCCGCCGCTTCCTACAATCAATACTTTCATCGCTCTTACTCCTTTATCTTTACGTGTCCGTCTTCTACCGTTACTTTTCCGTTTGCAATCAGATCAATCGCACGCGGCATAATGACCCACTCGGCCTCTTCCATGACGCGCTGCTGCAGTGCCTTCGGTGTATCGCCCTCGTGCACTTCGACTGCCTTCTGCAGAATAATCGGGCCGGTGTCTGTTCCGCCGTCCACAAAATGAACCGTCGCTCCCGTCACTTTGACGCCGCGGGATAATACGCCCTCGTGCACTTTCAGTCCGTAATAGCCCGTTCCGCAGAACGACGGAATGAGGGACGGATGAATGTTGATGATCTTATTCGGATAAGCATCCACAATGCTCTGCGGGATCACAACCAGGCATCCTGCGAGCACAACGAGAT
This sequence comes from Blautia sp. AF19-13LB, assembly GCF_003479105.1. Taxonomy (NCBI): domain Bacteria; kingdom Bacillati; phylum Bacillota; class Clostridia; order Lachnospirales; family Lachnospiraceae; genus Blautia; species Blautia sp. AF19-13LB. The sequence continues at coordinate 258,534 of NZ_QUGO01000004.1, read as the reverse complement.
CGACGTTGTACGACTGCAGTTTCGCCAGCAGTGCCTCGTTGAATGCTTCTCTCGATGCAAAGGTCTTCGGGGAAAGGCATACCGCATCAATCTCCTTCTTTTTCGCACGCTCCAGCGCATACGCTCCTGCATTGTTGCTGATGACAACAGAAACCTCCGCGTTTGTGATGATTCCCTCGTCAATCGCATCCAGAATCGCCTGCAGGTTCGTGCCGCCGCCGGAGACGAGAACTGCTAATCTTAGCATAACTGTACTCCTTTTTCTCCGTTTTCAATGTGGCCGATCACATATGGCGTATCTCCTGTGGAACGGATGGCTTTCATCACTGCGTCTACATCTTTCGGATCAACAGCCAGTACCATACCGATACCCATGTTGAAGGTGTTGTACATCATCTGCTCGTCGATATTGCCTTTCTTTGCCATCAGATCAAAGATCGGCGGTACGGTGTAGCTGTCTTTCTGTACAACGGCTACGGTGTTGTCTTTGAGCATACGCGGAATGTTCTCGTAGAAGCCGCCTCCGGTGATGTGGCTGCATGCTTTTACGGTTACACCGGCATCTTTGATGGCGCGGAGTGCTTTTACGTAGATACGGGTCGGTGCAAGCAGGGTCTCGCCGAGGGTTGCGCCGAGCTCATCATAGTATGTATTTAAAGAATCTTTTGTCATATCGAAAACTTTGCGGACAAGAGAAAATCCGTTGCTGTGAACGCCGGTGGAAGCCATGCCGATCAGTACGTCTCCGGCTGCCAGATTTTCACCGGTAATCATGTCTTTCTTGTCACATACGCCGACAGCAAAACCTGCCAGATCGTACTCATCCTCCGGCATCAGGCCCGGATGCTCTGCGGTCTCACCGCCGATCAGTGCCGCATCGGACTGCAGACAGCCTTCTGCAACGCCTTTTACGATCGAAGCGATCTTCTCCGGATAGTTCTTTCCGCATGCGATGTAGTCGAGGAAGAACAGCGGTTCTCCGCCGGCACATGCGATATCATTCACACACATGGCAACGGCATCAATGCCGATGGTGTCGTGTTTATCAAGAATCATGGCGAGCTTCACCTTGGTTCCGCATCCGTCTGTACCGGAAAGCAGCACCGGCTCTTCCATTTCTTTGATTTTTGCCAGGGAAAAAGCGCCAGAAAAACCGCCAAGGCCGCCTAATACCTCCGGGCGCATGGTTTTCTTTACATGCTCTTTCATTAATTCTACTGATTTGTATCCAGCTTCAATATCTACTCCTGCGTTCTTGTAATCCATGGTGAACCTCCCTTGTCCTTTGTTTTTATTTACTGTAGTTACGGTATCCTGTTTCCTGCAGTTTTGCGTCTTTTGCCTCAACCTGCTCTTTCATTTCCTGTGTATATGCTTTCAGTTTTGCAAGCAGTTCCGGATCGGAAGTTGCAAGAATCTTTGCTGCCAGGATTCCGGCATTGGCACCGCCATTGATGGCAACGGTTGCTACCGGAATGCCGCTCGGCATCTGTACGATGGAGTACAGGGAATCACGACCTCCAAGCGATGTGGTATGCATCGGAATTCCGATGACCGGCATTGGGAAAATAGCTGCGCACATACCCGGCAGATGAGCTGCCATACCTGCGCCTGCAATGATAACCTTGAAGCCTTTCTCCTCTGCGGTTTTTGCATATTCGAAAAATACATCCGGCTCGCGGTGTGCGGAGATGATTTTCATCTCGTACTCAATTCCAAATTTTTCCAGCATGTCGGCTGCTTTGCTCATTACCGGCATATCAGAGTCGCTGCCCATCACAATTCCTACTTTAGCCATGTTGTTCTCCTTTTCTGATTAACTGTTCTAAGCGTTATTCATTAGTTATGCTTATATTTATGTTTTAATCATTCAGTTCTGCTTATAATATACTAAGCAGGCGCAGAAATGTCAACCCATAATCAGCCAAAAGGTTCATTTAATTCTTCCGTTCCCGGCAGGACGAAGCGTCCGTCCTCAATGAGAGGGATCGTCGTTCCGTCTGCTTTTTCGACCGCAACCGACTGCAGTTCGCGGTACGGAATCGTGATGTCCGTGTGGCATCCGAAGTATGCTTTCGACGGATCTTCTTTCCGTTTTGCCGAAACCTCGTTCTCGCGCGCGATTACTTCTTTTCCGTCCGGGTTGTACATCGGGCTGTCCTCCGCCCAGGCGTAGCAGGTGTCGCCCATCGCAAAATGCGGGCCCATCTTCTCTGCAATCAGGATCGGCAGTTTTCCGGCGATGCCGTACTGCTCTGCCATCACGTACGCCGTCGTGTTCGTTCCGATGGCAAACTCACCGATCGGCAGCGTCCTGTGGTGATACAGCAGGTTTTCTTCTATATAAGTACGATTGTCCTCTTCTTTTTCGAAGTTTGCGCAGTCATACGCGGTGATCATGCCGTCGGTCAGCGTCAGGCAGAGATCGCGGTAATACAGCTCGTTCAGGTAGACCCCCGTCACATGGAGCACGCCTGTCGTGCCGGTAAGACTCGGGGAAGTAAAGACCTCTCCGACCGGAATATTGCAGTCGGCAACACAGTTCTCAAAATTCGTCTCTTTCGCAGGATCGTTCAGATGATGCAGCATCACGCGCAGATCCGTTCTGTTCTCTCCTTTTCCAAGCACATGCACGGAAACACCCTCGTCGAGCGCATCGATCAGGTACTGCTGGATGCGCTGGTATTTTTCGTAATCGAGCGTGTTGATCTTTACGATCTCACGGAAAATTTTTTCGTAGCGCGGATCGATCTCCGGCATCGGGTAGGCGATGATCGTGTAGCCGTACTCGTCATCCTTGATATAGCGGTTTACAATCTGGCCCGCCTCGTTCTGGAAACCGACACGGAGCTTTTGCTGGCGCTCGTTTAAGTGCAGTGCCTGTTTTTTATTTACTGGCTCAAACGGAACTTCGCCGAAGGTTTCCACCACGGCAGGGCCGGCATAGCCGTCCGCCAGTTCTTTGTACTCGTCGTATTTCACCTGCATCGCGCGGAGCCGTCTCTTCACGAGATCCTCGTTGAGATACAGCGCCTCATCGTTCCGGTGATCGTAGTCATACTGCTTATTCGCAGACGCACCGGCAACCCACGTTCTCCGCGCGCCGCGGGAAATCACCGGCTCGAGTCCCATCTCGCGGAACTGTAATATTGCCGCACGGATCATGCGCTCAAAACCGATGTGGAAGCGGATGCTGACTGTCTTCTTTTTCGACAGATCTTTTCGCGCCACGAGAAAGCACTTGCGGAAGCCTTCTGTGTAGGTGCGTGCCATCGCGTCGATTTCTTCCTGGCTGAACGTATTTAAAAAGCGGGCTGTACCCTTCTCATTTTCGGTGATATATTCGCCGTACTGGTACAGATACCGCAGATCCGTCAGATCAGATTCCATCACAATATCCTTCACAAAGTGCAGCGACGGGTCGACGATTTCGCGCACCTGGTATTCCTGGCGCTCCTCGGCGTAATCGCTCACATACCAGTAAATGCTCTCTTTTACATACTGCGCGGACGGCAGCGTCTCCTCCTCGAACATCGCATACAACTCGAGATACAGCTCCATCGCCGCAGTCAGCCCCAGCAGGCGGTCCTCATAGACCCAGACAACAGCATTTCCCAGCTCCCGGTACAGGCAGCAGAGGCTCCTTCCATGCGTTTCACCAAGTGCCCGCACGGCAAACGCCGGGTTTCCGTAGGAGGTCTCATACCGCTCCCCGATCACATCTTCATACGGCTCGCGGTTAAAAACAGCCAGCTCTTCCTCGGATGCTGTTTTTAGATATCCTTCTGCGATTCTGCTCCGGATCTGGTCCATTTTGCAGAGGTACTGTGCCATCTGTGCAAAAAAATCGCGGTACGGCTGCGGAACGCTTTTTTCCGCCGGAATCTGGCGGATCCGCTCAATTGCAAGCGCATACCGCTCGTTTAATAATTCATCCGTCATAAAAAAATCCCTTTCTGTTTCTCTTTAACTGTTACGAGGGGCAGATCTGCCCCTCATTCTTCTTAACTTATTCCTGTTTTTCTTCCCGGTCGTCAATAATTTTTCCATCCCGGATACTCTGTTCGAGAATCTCTTCCATATAACTCCAGATCTCCTCGGAGCCGGTCGCCGTCTTCTCGTTTCGTTTTAACGGCTGGGAAATCCGCACATTGTGGCTGGTCCAGTCTTTTCCATCGTTCTCATGATTTAAAAGCAGCGGCTGGAAATTGTCCATCACATGGGCAAAGCGCGCTTCCGGTGTCTCATACGCTTCGAACTCGAGCCAGAGATCCATCAGCATTTTTCCCTGATCCTCCGGCAGCAGGCCGTAGATGCGCTCGGCCGCTTTGTGTTCTCTCTCGTCTTTTGTTTTGTTTGCCTCCGCGTCGTACGCATACGTGTCGCCTGCATCAATCTCCACGAGGTCGTGGATCAGCAGCATGAGCATCGTTCTGCCGATGTCGATTTTCTCATTCGAATATTCCTGCAGCAGAAATGCCATCACCGCCATGTGCCATGCGTGCTCCGCGTCGTCCTCCTGGCGCGAATAGCCGCGGATGTGCGTCTGGCGCAGGATCTGTTTTTCTTTATCAATCTCCAGAATAAAATTCAGCTGTTTTTCAAAACGTTCGCGATCCATCTTTTTCCCCTTTTCTTTTATATGTACTCCCGGAGTCTTTCTGTGCTTGATTTTACGAGAGTACATTTATCTCACACCGATCAGAAACAATGCAAGCCATGCGACCAGCATGCCGCCGCTCGTAATCGAGCCGAGAACCGACATTCTGTGGCTGACCTGTTCTTCTTTAAAGCTCTTCATTCCCACATAGAAGCCGTATCCCGACAGAAGGAATGAGAACAGTCCCGCTGCTCCGAGAAAAATGCCTCCGTTTCCGCGGAATGCAAACGATACGATCGAAGCCAGCAGAAACAGAAAGACCGAAGCACCTGCCATATAGAGAGCTTCCTTTCCGCCTTCCGACGGCTTCCGGACAAAATTGTAATTATACTTCTTCCTCGCCATATTTCCATCTCCTGAATTTATTGCAGATCAGGAATGCGCCGCAGCCGATCATGGCTCCAAGCGTATTCAGGATCAGATCATCTACATCAAAGCAGCCCACCTTCGTGATGAGCTGAATCGTCTCCACGCAGAGGCTGAACATAAAACCAAGAAGCGATACTTTCCAGAAACTCTCCATTTTTTTGTGCATCACCGGAACGATAAAGCCGAACGGCAGAAAACCGATCACATTGCCCGCCAGATTTAAAAATGCGGCAAGGAATCCCACCTTTTCGCGGTAAATCCAGAACCGTCTGATTTCCTGAAACGGCACCAGATTGTAACGGTAATCCAGTTCAAAAAAGTTTCTTCTCCCGTATTCTTCTGCAAAAAACAGAAAATAAACGAGCGCAAGAAGATACACCAGAAATAAAATCCGTCCCACAACGCGGATTCTGGCTTTCGTCTCCTGCTTCATCTTCGTTTCCCCTTTCTGCGTTGTTCTCCCCTCTGCTATCAGAAACGCCGGCATACCTCATCGGCGCACGCGCTTCCGAAATATCCCGGCATTTTTTCTTTTTGAAAGGCGCTTTTAGAACATGATTTCCCCGCGTCGTTTCAGCAGGCCTGCCCCGCTTACGATCATCAGAACACCGGTTGCCACGCCAACAACAACCAGTACGGCGCCCATAGCGATATTTCCGCCGCCGACACGTCCCATGGTTTTATAAATCTTTTCATTCATAGCGCAAAACTCCCTTTCCCGGTGTACCGCATCTTATTTCACGCCGTACTCCTCATAATATGCATCAATGGCAGCCTTCATCTTGTCATCGATCTGAATTTTGCCCTGGCATGGACGGTTGTACAGATACGTGATAACGTCCTCCATGGTTACAATGGCATTTGCCGGGAAGCCATAGGTTTCCTGGATTTCCTCGAGTGCGCTCTTATCGCCTTTTCCGCGCTCCATGCGATTTAAGGATACCATCAGTCCTTTGATCTCCACATTGCCCTGTGCCTGGATGATCGGGAAGGTCTCCTCGATGGATTTTCCGGAAGTGGTTACATCCTCAATAATGACAACGCGGTCACCGTCTTTGATCTTGCTTCCAAGCAGCAGTCCTGCATCTCCACCGTGGTCTTTGGCTTCCTTCCGGTTGGAGCAGTAGCGTACTTCTACACCGTAGAGATCATGAATCGCAATTGCTGTTACAACACTGAGCGGAATTCCTTTGTATGCCGGTCCGAACAGAACGTCAAAATCCAGCCCGTAGTTGTCATGGATTGCTTTTGCGTAATACTCGCCGAGACGTTTTAACTGGCTGCCGGTTACGTAAGCGCCTGCATTCATAAAGAACGGGGATTTTCTTCCGCTTTTCAGGGTGAACTCTCCAAATTTTAATACCTGGCTCTCGACCATGAATTCAATGAACTCTTTCTTATACTGTTCCATCTTATTTTCCTCCATATTTTCAGGGGAAGGCATCGGTTCTCGCATGCCGCCCGTTTTTACTTCTATTCTGTTCTATACTACCATAAACGCCTCTGTTTTTCCAGTCCAGACACAGGATTTCGCATAAAAAACATAAAATCCACACAAATAAATTTCATTCTCTGACGCAAAAAATCCCTCCGCCCAGAGAACGGAGGGATTTTGATATGTTTTCTTTTTAGAAATCTACTTCTGTATCATAGTAGCAGCATTTCAGCAGTTTTTCCATCTCTTCAACAGATGGCTGTCTCGGGTTGGATCCGGTGCAGGCATCGGCGATGGCATTTACAGCGATGTCGTGCAGTCTCTCCAGGAATACGTCTTCCGGAACGAAGCCCTGCTCGGTCGGATAGCTGTCTTTTCCGTAGTTCTTGATGCAGTGCGGAATGTTCAGTTTGTCGTTCATGCCGCGCAGATAGTCAATGAGGAGTTTTACTTTCTCTTCCGTTGTCTCGCCGCCAAGTTTCATCTCGTCAGCGATCACTGCATAACGTTTTGCTGCAGTCTCGTCTTTTGCGTTGAACGCGATAACCTTCGGCAGGTACATAGCGTTTGCTGCGCCGTGGATCAGGTGAGCGCCGTAATCAGCGAATGCTGCGCCTGTTTTATGTGCCATGGAGTGAACAATACCAAGAAGTGCATTGGAGAATGCCATACCAGCGAGGCACTGTGCGTTGTGCATGCTGTCACGTTTTGCCATATCTCCGTTGTAGGAATCTACCAGGTCTGCCTGAATCATCTTGATTGCATACAGTGCCAGCGGATCGGTGAAGTCACAGTTCGCTGTGGAAACGTATGCCTCGATTGCATGGGTCATAGCGTCCATACCGGTGTGAGCAACTAACTTTTGCGGCATCGTCTCTGCCAGATCCGGATCTACGATTGCAACGTCCGGCGTGATTTCGAAGTCTGCCAGCGGGTATTTGATACCTTTTTCATAGTCTGTGATAACTGCGAACGCGGTTACCTCGGTTGCTGTTCCGGATGTAGAAGAAATTGCACAGAAATGAGCTTTTCTGCGGAGTTTCGGCATTCCGAATACCTTGCACATTTCTTCGAAGGTGATGTCTGGATACTCGTATTTGATCCACATTGCTTTTGCTGCGTCGATCGGAGATCCGCCGCCCATTGCTACGATCCAGTCCGGCTGGAACTCTTCCATCGCTTTTGCTCCGCGCATAACAGTCTCGACTGACGGATCAGACTCGATTCCCTCAAAAAGCTGTACTTCCATGCCGGCTTCTTTCAGGTAGTCTACTGCGCGATCCAGGAAACCGAAACGTTTCATGGAGCCGCCGCCTACACAGACGATTGCACGTTTTCCTTCGAATGTTTTCAGTGCCTCTAAAGCACCCTTTCCGTGGTATAAATCTCTTGGTAATGTAAATCTTGCCATTGTTCAGAACCCCTTTCTTGTTTTGCTTCTGATGGACAGCTCCGGCAGATCAGATCAGCAGAATTTCTGTTTTTCCTACTCTCTGTTTGAGCCGCCTTTTGTCTTTTGTTTTCGACTTTGTTATTATTATAACAAACTTTTTCAGGGATTTCCAATACAAAAATGATATTTCCTGATGTCAATTATATATGTCTTATTTACTCCCGTGCCGCATGCAATGCCTGTTTTTCACGGTACATCGCTCTTTTCCTCCAGCTTTCCGCTTCCAGATATTTCACGAAAAACACTCCCAACCACTTTCAACGCCTCCGCCAGATCCTCCCGAAAATCCTCATCCCCTCTCCGCAGACTATTCACCCTGCACCCAAACACCCTCTCATGCCCCGTACAGTGCAGATACCTGCCGTCCCCCAGATACATCCCCACATGCCCCCTCCAGAACAGCAGATCCCCGGCCTTCGCCCGTTCCTCCACCAGACACATCTCCTCCCCTTCTCTCCAGATCGCTTTCATCGGATACCCTTCCCTGATATCCGCATCCCGCCAAATCAAAACCCCATTCATCAAATACACCATAAACACCACACCCGAACAGTCAATCCCATCCGCCGCCTTCCCGCCCCACCGGTACTGGCATCCAAGATACCCCTTCGCACACTCCACAACCTTCCTCCGAAACTTCTCTTCCGACCACCCCTCCGGAATCCCCTGCTCCACAAAAAACCTCTCTTCCGATTTTCCCCACAAAAACCGATCCGAATCCAGTCTTTTTCTTAATGCCACCTCCGGCACAAACCCACTGATCCCATTCGCCAGTTTCACCCTGCAATACCCATTCTCCGTCTCCTCCATTTTCTCCACAAAACACCCCCGTCCCAGCGTCTCCAACATCCGCGACTGCACCCGCGCTCCCCTCATCACATCCGCAAACCCGCGTGTCACCACATACGTATTCCCTGCCTTTTCCCTCTCCTCCATCCACTCCCGGCTTTTCTCTTCAATCAAATTCCTCTCCATCCACCCCCGATACCCATAATGCGTCCAAACCTCAATCCACTCCCCCTCATCTTCCCACATCACGCTCCATCCAAAAAACACCTCATCCACCACATCCACCCCATTCTCCTCATACAAAAACGCCCGCTTCACTTTAATGATCCCATACTTCATCTCACATACCACCTTCCATTTTCTATATACTATGCACCCACCACAACACTCTCACGCCGATCCGCCCCCGGCGGATCCAGACCTACTTCGTTTCAGCTCCACACAACCAGACCTCACTGGAATTTGCGCCTGCCGTGTGGCGGGCATAGAAAAAGAGGGCAGAAACTGTGAGCCCGGAACAGGTGCAGGAAAATGGGATGGTTCCCGTTTCCCTGTGCCCATTCTGAGCCACAGTTCCGCCCTCTTTTTCTCGCCCGCCGCACCGCAGATGCGAAGCCGCTCGAGGCCGTCCGTCTTATCTCACCGCCCCGATCAGCGAATTAATATCGTCAACCTTATGCCTTCTCATATACTCTTCGATACCGCGAACCGTTTCAACAGTCGCATACGGATTAAAGAAATTCGCCGTCCCAATCGAAACCGCCGTAGCCCCCGCCAGAATAAACTCCAGCGCATCCTCCGCCGACGCAATACCGCCCATACCAATAATCGGCACTTTCACTGCCTGCGCCACCTGATACACCATCCGCACCGCAATCGGCTTCACCGCCGGCCCCGACATACCGCCAGTCTTATTCGCAATCGCAAACTTCTGCCGTTCAATATCAATCTTCATCCCAGTAAGCGTATTGATCAGCGACAGCACATCCGCCCCGCCGGCTTCCGCAGCCCGCGCCATCTCCGTAATATCCGTCACATTCGGGCTCAATTTCATAATAATCGGCTGCTTCGCATATTTTTTAACTTCTCTGGTGATCGCCTCCACCGCCTTCGGATCCTGTCCAAACGCAATACCGCCCTCCTTCACATTCGGGCACGAAATATTAATCTCCAGCAGATCCACCGGCTCCGAAGTCAATCGCTCCACAACCTCACAGTAATCCTCCGTCGTCCGTCCACACACATTCACCACAATCTTCGTGTCAAACTGTTTCAAAAACGGAATATCCCTCTCACAGAACACATCAATACCAGGATTCTGCAGTCCGATCGCATTCAGCATTCCGCCGTAAACCTCCGCAATACGCGGCGTCGGATTCCCCGGCCACGGCACATTCGCAACACCCTTCGTCACAACCGCGCCAAGCTCCTTCAAATCCACAAACTCACTGTACTCCGCGCCGGAGCCAAACGTACCAGATGCCGTCATAACCGGATTCTTCAGTTCCACACCCGCCAGATTCACACTTGTCTTCATCGCTTTTTCTCCTCCTCGCGTCACTTACAGCTCAATTTCCGTACTTAAAAAGACCGGTCCGTCCTTGCAGATCCGCTTGTTGTGCACATGTGAATGACCATCCACCTCAGTCGACTGGCAGACACACGCAAGACATGCGCCAACGCCGCACGCCATCTTCTCTTCCATCGAAATCCAGCATGGAATTCCCTTTTCCAGACCGTACGCCTTAATCGCACGCAGCATCGGAGCCGGACCGCAGGCAAAAATTACATCTGCTTCCAGATGATCCTCGCGCACCGCATCCATCACATTGCCCTTCACACCGGCACTTCCGTCCTCCGTTGCAATATGAAGATCGCCTGCCGCAGCAAACTCCTCATTTAAGAACAACTCATCGCGGTAACCACAGCAGATGATCGTGTCCGTTCCAAGATCCTTCGCCGTCTGCAGCATCGGCGGAACACCGATACCGCCGCCCATCAGCATCACACGTTTTCCCTTACCTTCCTCGATCGGGAATCCATTTCCAAGCGGCCCTAAAATATCAACCTCATCCCCCGCTTTCAGATGCGAAAACTCCTCCGTTCCTGCACCTGCCACACGGTAGACAATCCGAAGTCTTCCTCCCTCTCGGTCGATCTCACAAAGAGAAATCGGACGCGGCAGAAGACGGCTGCCGTCTTTCGAAAACAGAGAAATAAACTGGCCGGCCTTCGCCTCTTTCGCAATCACTTTCGTGGAAATCCACATGCTGTAAATTCCTTTTGCAATGCACTCCTGACTTTCCACAGTACAGCATTCCTTGATTTTCATAAGCTGAACACTCCTTTTATTTTCTTGAATCGGCGAAAAGCCCAAAATATCCTCCGGCGGACATAACATCTACCCGGCAGACCTTCTGAGCTTTTCACCCTGTATTCTTATTTTGCAGCAGCAAGCGCCCCGCTGATATCCTCAACCATATCCTTTACAGCTGCTCTCGAAGCATCCGCAAAGTTCTCAGTGCCAAACTCGGCATATTTTTCCTGTTTGTAAGCAGCGATAATACCTCTCGAAGAGTTTACGATTGCACCCAGTCCGTCCTCATTGAAGAAGTGAACGAGGTCTTTTCCTTTTCCGCCCTGTGCACCGTAGCCCGGTACCAGGATGTAGGATTTCGGCATTACTTTACGCAGCACCTTGCCCATCTCCGGGTACGTAGCGCCGACAACAGCTCCCACATAGCTGTAATCATCGCCCATGTGCTCCTCACCCCACGCGGCAACCTGCTCTCCGACCCACTCATACAGCGGACGTCCGTCGATGATGCGGTCCTGGAACTCGCCGCTGGACGGGTTCGAGGTTTTTACCAGAACAAAGATACCTTTTTTCTCCTCTTTGCAGACCTTGATGAACGGTTTTACGCCGTCAGATCCAAGATACGGATTGACAGTTGCAAAATCCTCATGGAATCCGGCATAGGATTTGCTTCCCACCTGCACGTGGCCGAGGTGGCCGACTGCATACGCCTCAGAAGTAGAACCGATATCGCCTCGTTTGATATCGCCGATGACAACGAGACCCTTTTCCTGGCAGTAGGAAACGGTCTTCTCATATGCTGCCATTCCCGGAACGCCGAACTGCTCATACATGGCAACCTGCGGTTTTACAGCCGGAATCAGATCGTATGTTGCGTCGACAATCGCTTTATTGAACTGCCAAACGGCCTCTGCAGCTCCTTCGAGTGTCTCTCCGTACTCGGCAAATGCCTTTTTCTGTACGTGCTCCGGCACATAGTTCAGCATCGGGTCCAGACCTACGACGATCGGTGCATTTGTTTTTTTAATGTTTGCAATCAGTTTGTTAATCATCTGCTTACTCTCCCTCTTCTGTTTTTTCTTATAGAAATTACTCAGCTTCGTATACAATCTTGCCGCCGCATACGGTAGCCATAACTTTTCCTTTGACTTTCTTGCCGCCGAACGGAGTGTTTTTGCCCTTGGAAACAAACTCCTTCGGATCGATCACATACTCTGCTTCCGGATCGATGATAACCACATCGGCGTCCATGCCAGGTGCAAGAGAACCTTTCTTGTCCAGGTGCAGGATTTTTGCCGGATTATAGCTCATCTTCTCCGCCATCTGCATCGGGGTGATGATCTCGGTATCCACAAGTTCGGTGATGGTAAGAGCCACGCTCGTCTCCAGTCCGACGATGCCGAACGGAGCTTTCTTGAAGGACTCCTGTTTCTCGGTCAGCGCATGCGGTGCATGATCGGTGCTGATGACATCGAAGACATCGTCTTTCAGACCCTGGCGCAGTGCCTCGAGATCCTCTTTCGTACGGAGCGGCGGATTCATCTTGTAGTTGGTGTCGCCCTTTACGATGTCGTCGCTGCAGAGGGTAAAGTGATGCGGGCAGACCTCGGCGGAAATCGAAACGCCGGCCTTTCTCGCCTCACGCACCATATCCACGCTCTCTTTGGTCGAGCAGTGGCACAGATGCAGGTGTGCACCTGTCTCTGCGGCAAGTACGATATCTCTTGCAACAATCGTGTTCTCTACGGAGTTTGTGATGCCCGGCAGATGCCACTCTCTCGAGTTTGCATCCTCATTCATGCAGCCGCCGTTTACGAGGTTCTTGTCCTCGCAGTGAGCCAGCACCGGAATGTTTTTCTCTGCGGCAATCTCCATGGCCTCTTTGTAGAGCAGCGCGTTCATAACGGATTTTCCGTCCTCGCTGATCGCCGGGATGCCGGCTTTTACCATGCCCTCGATATCGGCGAGCTCTTCACCCTTCTGTCCTACTGTGATGGCGCCTGCCTGCAGTACATTAATCGGAGAAAAACGGTCTGCTTTGATCGTTACATAGTTGACGCGGTCCGGGCTGTCGATGACCGGTTTTGTATTCGGCATCGCTACCAGCGTTGTCACGCCTCCTTTTGCTGCTGCTTTCGAACCGCTTTCAATATCTTCTTTATATGTCTGCCCCGGGTCGCGGAGATGTACATGCATATCGATGATGCCAGGCATTACATAGCAGCCTTTTGCATCTATTACCTGCGCATCTTTTACGCGGATTCCTTTTTCAACCCGTGTAATAACGCCGTTTTCGATCAGAACATCACTGATTTCGTCTTTTTGGGTGGCCGGGTCGATGACCTGTCCATTTTTGATTAAGATACTCATCTTACGTTCTCTGATCCTTTCTTTTCTTCTGGCCGTCGTCCGACCATTTATTCCTTTTTATAATACACGAAATCTTTCCTGAAATAAAGAGTTTTTTCTTGACTTTTTTGATTTGCAAGATTATAATGGTCTCAATCGAGAAGATGTTGAGATGTAATACGTGGTCACTAGCTATTAGAGATTATATTAGCATTCACCTTCAATATAATCTGTAATAGCTAGTGAATTTTTTTATCAAAAGTTCACTCGCTTATGGGGGAACATATGCATTCCCACATCATGCTTATTTTTTAATTTTATGGAGGTAACTCACAATGAACAAGGGAACAGTGAAATGGTTTAACGCAGAGAAGGGCTATGGCTTCATCACAGGCGAAGACGGAAACGATGTATTCGTACATTTCTCCGCTATCCAGGGTGAAGGATTCAAAACTCTTGACGAAGGTCAGGCGGTTACTTACGATCTTACCGAGGGTGCTCGCGGAATGCAGGCTTCCAACGTTGTTAAATGCTAATTAACCATAAGCGAAAGGCCGGAGGATGTATGTCCTCCGGTTTTTTAATTTACGCGGACAACGAGCCAAAGTCCGTGCCTGCACGAGACCTTGGCGACTGCCGCGATAACTTAAGAAACTCGCGGAGCGTGTTTCTCATAGTTTTTTCTATAGCAAGACCCGAAAATAATGCAAAAAAGGCAGTGCTGCAGAGCGCGAATTGCAAGGAACAGATTTGAAGGCGTACCGGGGTACGACGAAAATCTGTGACGCAGTAATTCACGCTCTGCGGTGCTGAATTTTTTGCATTATTTTCGGGGATTGCTATAAATCTCTATAACAAAAGCGCTTATCACTCCGGGATTTTCCCGTCTGTGGTAAGCGCTTTTACTTTCTTTAACAATTCTGCTTATTCCGCTGTACTTTCGCTGATGGAATCTGCTGTGCTGTCACTTGCCGTATCTGCTGTGCTGTCCGAAGATGTATCGGAAACATCAGAGCTGTCGCTGGTGTCATCTGCACTGCTGTCGCTGGATGTGTTGGTCTCGCTCAGATAATTCTGAATATCCGTCACGTTCATCGTTGTGGTTTCTGTCGTGCGGTTCGCCTTTTTCTCTGCTACCGAGTTCTGGTAAACAGCAACGGAGAACCAGCCGATCAGGGTAGCCAGAACAACGACGAAAGCGGTAACTTCCAGTCTCGTGATCCATCTTTCACGTCTCATGATTTTCTCACGGTTCGCTTTTTCCTTTTTATAGCGGTCAACTTTTTCCTGACTCATGGTTCTACTTCTCCTTTGATTTCTAAAAAGTGCTCGGCGGCACTTTCAAACATGTTGAAAATTATACTACATTTTCAACAAAAAGGGAAGAGAAAAGTTATAATGCAATGATAATTCCGCCGTCATTTGCATACATACTGCTGACGCCCTGGGTATCGAGTACGAAGACATCCTGTACCGCAAGGCGCTCCAGAAGGGCTTCTTTTACCATCTCGGCGCGCTCCGGGCAGTTGCAATGAGAGATGGCAAGCGTTTTGTTTTCTACATGCTGTGCGTCATTTACAATGGCATCGACCATTTTCATCAGTGCTTTGTTGATGCCGCGCGCCTGATCAAGCTGTACGATATCGCCCTCCGATGTGGCTCCCATAACCGGTTTGATCTTAAGCGCGGATGCAACAAGTGCTTTCGCCTTGGAAAGACGGCCGTTTTTCCGCAGAGTTTCGAGATTTTCCAGCACGAAATAGGTGTGCTGTGTGCTGATATAGAGTTCTACTGTCTCTACGACGCGCTCAAAGCTCATGCCGGCTTCCTCGCACTCCACGATTTTTTTCACGATCAGGGTCTCTCCTATCGATGCGCTTCTGGAATTGAATACGTGAATCTTCAGATCCTCGTTCTCCTCCTGCGCCAGGTTTGCACCGAGCACTGCGCTGTTATAGGAACCGCTGAGCTGTGCGGAAAGTGTGACCGCGTAGCACCGTTCTGCTCCGTTCAGAAAAGATTTCCGGAAATAATCCGGCGACGGGCAGGCGGATTTCGGGCACTCCGGGCATTCCGCTACTCTCTTTAAAAAATATTTCTGGTCAAATGTCTCGTCATCCAGAATGGATTCTCCGCCGACTTCCAGGGTCAGCGGTGCAATTTCAATATTTCCTCTTTTTTTCATATCTGCTGTCAGTTCACAGCAGCTGTCTGCAACAATGTGAAAACTCATATATTTTGTCCCTCCAAACTTGATTCCGCTTTTTCTCACTGCGGACGTTTCGTATTTCCAATCACCGCTCTTTTTCAAACCTTCCTGAACTAGGGACGAATTCGACACAGTGAATTTTTTGATATTTTGTCATGTAGTTTTGATAACTACATTTTATCATAACACACTTAGTGCTCCATTGCAAAAAGTTTTTTCCCAATAAAAGTTTTTCCGTTAAAAGTTTTTTCCTTTTCTTGTCGCACTCCCCTTTTTGCGGTATACTACGGTCATACGGCTTTTTTGTTTATGGATATTTTTCCATTGCTTATTTTCAGGAGGTGGTACGTATGGAATGGACTTTTTCGGATTCGGTCCGGCTTTCCCTGCTTTCGTTTTCGGAAGCTTCCAAAGCCTGCGCGGCGCTGCCCGGATTTTCTCTTTTCCGGCGCAGTCTGCAGCCGGAGCGCATCGAATACTGCCGCGCAGAGCTGCTGCCTGACTGCCTGGTCGGATCGCTTGCCGTCCCGGACAAGACGCATCCGCTTCACCTTGCATTCTCGCTTGCGTTTTATCTCGACCGGGGGCAGCTTATTCTGGCAGCCGACGAACAGACACTTCCGGCTTTGCAGAGCCTCCTCTTCCCGGAAGAACCGCTCGATACTTCCGATGTCTTCCACCTGTTTTTCTCGTTTCTGGAATCGCTGATCCAGGAGGATATGCTCTATCTGCAGAATTTTGAGAAGCGCCTCGCGACAATCGAGGAGTCTCTTCTCGACACTCTGCCAAAAGAGCTGCAGCGGACCCTGATCACGATTCGTCGGGAGCTGCTCGTGTTCCATGCCTATTACCAGCAGCTTCTCGACATGTGCGAAATACTCTCCGAGGACGAAAATCACTTTCTTCCCCCGGAATGCGCCCGTCAGTTTTCGCGCCTTGGAAACCGCGTGGACCGTTTGTACGACCACACCCAGATGCTGCGGGAGTACGCCCTGCAGATCCGCGAGATGCAGCAGGCGCAGATCGACCTGCGTCAGAACGATACGATGCGGATTCTGACGGTCGTCTCGACGATCTTTTTCCCGCTTTCCCTGATCGCCGGCTGGTACGGCATGAATTTTACGCATATGCCTGAGCTTTCTGCCCCGTATGCGTACTTCATCCTGATCGGCGTCTGTATTCTCATTGTTGCTGTTGAAATTTGGTATTTTAAAAAGAAAGGCTGGTTTTAACTACGGATGATTATCCTGCAGATTACACAGTTAAAGAATTTTATGAACACTCTGCTCCGTCTCGAGACATTTGACCGCTTTCCCGTCTCCGAGGCGTCGATCACAACGTTTACGACGTTCTCCATCGACGGCAGTCTTCACACGGACTTTTTCGATCCCGATGACGCGCAGCTCTTAAAAGAAAAAGGGCGGACGCGGCTTCTCTGGAAAGATGTGAAATCGTTCTGCTATTCCGTCATCAAAGGAAAACGGACACCCCTGCAGTTCAAATTTGTGTTTCAGCTTCCGCAGGCGGCGTGCGAAAAAATGATCGCGGACCATGCGCTGCCGCTGGAAATAGAGAACGTGTTTGGATGCTTTCTGAATTTTCAGTATAAGGACGGAAAACTCTTACTTACCACCGGAACTTCCCTCAAAATCTTTACGATGGACAAGTCGCTCGACCGCGTCTTCGATGAGGAAGTCCGCCAGTTTCTGCTGAAAAATGAAATTGCATTTGAAGAACAGATATAAAGACAAAATACTTATTTAGAAAGGTTCTCTTTTTATGAATCAGATTATTATGTGGATCATGGCAGTCGGCGCGGTACTCGGCGGTGTCGACCGGATCGCTGGCAATCGCTTCGGACTTGGAAAACGGTTTGAGGAGGGCTTTACGCTGCTTGGACCGACGGCACTTTCCATGTCGGGCATCATCTGCCTCACCCCGCTGCTCTCCCGCTTTCTCCGTTTCGCCCTCGTTCCCATCTGGAACTTTTTGGGGCTGGATGCGGGACTTCTCGCCGGCATTCTCGCCATTGACATGGGCGGCTACCAGCTCGCCGGAGAGCTTTCGGCATCGCAGGAGATGGTGCGCTACGCAGGACTTGTGATTGCGGCGACGCTTGGCTGTACCATCACCTTTACGATTCCGGTCGGCATGGGAATGCTGAAAAGCGGCGACCGCCTCTTTTTCTCCCGCGGCATGCTGATCGGCACGGGCACGCTTCCCGTCACGATGATCGTCGGCGGACTGCTCTCAGGGCTCTCTTTTCTGCAGATCGTACTTCAGTCGCTCCCGGTGCTCCTCTTCTGCTTTCTGCTGATGTTCGGCATCTGGCGTTTTCCGGAGCAGACCGTGCGCGCGTTCACGGTATTTGCAGATGTGATCCGGCTTCTGACGACGATCGGCCTCATCGCGGGTGCGTTCTGCTATATGACCGGCTTTTCGCTGCTCCCGGACCTTGCGCCGCTAGAGGACGCGATGGCGGTCGTCTCGTCCATCGGCATTGTACTGCTCGGCAGCCTTCCGACGGCGGAGCTTTTACAGCGGGTGCTCAAAAAGCCGCTCTCTTTTATTGGAAGAAGAACCGGCATGAACGACAGCAGTGCCGCCGGCCTTCTGATGGGCATTGTCAGCCCTGTTCCGGCGATCACAATGATGGAAAAAATGGACGAGCGCGGAAAGATTGTAAACGCAGCTTTCCTCGTCTCCGCCGCATCGACCATCGCCGCACATATGGGATTTACGTTCGGCACCGATCCTGATTTTGTCGTGCCGCTTCTCGTTGCAAAGCTCGCTGGAGGCATCGCCGCCGTCTGTGCCGCACTGTTTTTCACGAAGAAATCTGCTTAATTGTTTGAGAGCATACATAGCAACGCAATAAGACCTGCGCCGTTTGAAAGCGCAGGTCTTATTGCATTTCTTACTTATTTTCTATTTCTTATTTCACCATATCCTCTTTGATAATTCCATGCTCTTTTAAGAGATCTCCAACTACATTTCCATCTACCAGTTTCAGCAGAGGTTTTTTCAGCAGGTTGAGCGGTCCAGGAAGCTCGATTTCCAGCGGGGATTTTCCATCCATCAGTTTCACGGAGCTGTCCAGCAGGTCGCGGATATCGTAAACGCTGCCCCATACTTCCGGCACGCCGCGGTCTACGCCGAGGAGTCCGTAAACAGCTTCCATTGCGGTACGAACGGAATACTCTGTCGTGAAGATGGTATCTCTTGGTGTCTCAGCGAACTGTCCGAGGAATGCGAAGTTGACGCAGCCATCCGGGATGACATCCGGGCGGTCGCCCTTTCTTCTTGGCATAAAGAATGCGGTGATGTACGGCATCATGGTCGGTACGCAGACAGCGCTGTTCTCTGCCAGCTCCGGAATCTGGTCAACCGGCACGCCGAGGTGGTACAGCCACTCTTCGGTGATCTCTTTACCAGTGCACTCTTTCATCGGTTTCTTCACATAGTCGCCAGGTACATCGGTGAACAGGCTGTAAACCCATACGCATACCTTATCTTTATCCTGCTCTTTGAACTGTCCCTGACGGTTGATGGTCCAGCTTAAAAGCCACTTGGAATCCTGGCAGCTTACGATACCGCCGGTAACAACCTTTCCGGTTCTCGGATCACGTTTGCAGATATTGGTGATATACGGAATGATCTTATTGTCGAGAGTGGTAATTGTTGCGGATTCCCAGTTTGTCTTTGCAATATCGGAACAGAATTTCTCCGGATGTCCAAAGGACGGATCCTGTTTTGCAATGTTTTTCCACAGGCTCCAGCAGCCGCTCGTGCGGACCTCTGCATCACCGTTCGGTGCATGGTTCTGATCGCCGTAGATCGTGCCTTCGGTGCAGCTTCCGTTGGTAACGAAGACGAGGTCATTCTCGGTGAGAACGATGCCTTTCTCGACGCCGTTTACTTTGCACTCGATGGCTTTTGCTACTTTCTTTCCATCGTTGATTTCAAAGATAACGTTGGTTACTTCGGTATTGAACTGGAAGTCTACGCCGGCATCCTCGAGGTATTTCTTCATCGGAAGAATCAGGGATTCATACTGGTTGTACTTCGTGAATTTCAGTGCGGAGAAGTCCGGCAGTCCGCCGATGTGGTGAATAAACCGCTGGAAGTACAGCTTCATCTCCAGTGCACTGTGCCAGTTTTCGAATGCGAACATCGTTCTCCAGTACAGCCAGAAGGTGGAATTGAAGACTTCATCATCGAAAACATCCTCGATCGTCTTGTCGTACAGATCCTCGTCTCTTGTCATGAAGAGTTTCATGATCTCCATGCAGCCTTTCTGGCTCAGGTTGAACTTGCCGTCGGTATGGGCATCCTCGCCGCGGTTCTTCGTTGCACGGCACAGGGAGTAGTTCGGGTCTTTTTTGTTCAGCCAGTAATACTCATCAAGAACGGATACACCAGGTGTCTCAATTGACGGGATGCTGTGGAACAGATCCCACAGGCACTCGAAGTGGTTTTCCATCTCACGGCCGCCTCTCATGATGTAGCCGCGGGTCGGATCGTAGATACCGTCGCAGGCACCGCCGGCGATGTCCATGGCTTCCAGAATGTGGATGTGATCGCCTTTCATCTGGCCGTCTCTTACAAGGAAGCACGCTGCTGCGAGGGCTGCGAGGCCGCTTCCTACGAGGTATGCGCTCTTCTCATCGACGCCTTCCGGTTTTTCCGGTCTTGCGAAGGCTTCGTAGTTTCCGTTGGTGTAATAAATGCCTTTGCTGTTTTTCTTATCTTTTCCGCGCTCGGTGTTGCGGTAATCATTCTTTGGTTCTGATGTTACAGTGGTTTTCTCCGCTGCTTTTTTTGCTTCACTCTTGTTTTTTGCCTGCAGCACTGCTGCTCCAGCTCCGATGACTGCTGCTGATGCGATTCCGAATTTTAATCCTTTTTTTGACATAGACGTTCATCCTTTCTTTTCTAAATACGACTGCCGGAATGTTTTTTCGAATTTCCGGTTCGTATAGGTTATGCTGCTTTCTTTGTTTTACAAGTTTCTATTTGTGTTGCCATTGTCTGTTGACAATTTGAATCTTACTTCATTTTTCCCCGCTTTTCCATTTACAAAACAGGGCGGATGATTAAATTTTTATCATCCGCCCTGTTTTGTAAAGTGTAACTATATTTTATTTCTTTTTTCAAAATTTCGGATGGAATTGACGACATTTCCTTCCATCGTGCGGTGCATTTTTTCCGCAATCATATGGTAATCCACTTTCATTCCGTCTTTGATCCAGTCGAGCATGACACCGGTAAAGCTATACTTATAGAAATCTGCGATAAAACTCTGATCCGCCTCGGAGATGCCGGTTCCCTTTGCTTTTTCCTGTACGACACCGTACAGCAGATCGTGCGTCAGATGAAAGAGATATGTTTCGATCTGCTCCCGGCTTACAGAGTGATAGACATTCATAATAAATGGTTTATTCTCGAGCACTGCCTCAAAAATCTGCTGCAGGCCTTCCTGCCATGTCTCATACGTTTTCTTCCCCTGCAGCGCCTGCGTCGCATCCTCCAGGCACGACCATTCGACAAGATCATAGATATCCTTAAAATGATAATAAAACGCCATCCGGCTGATGCCGCAGTCTGTCGTCAGATCGTTGATCGTAATTTTGTCCAGCGGCTTTTTCAAAAGCAGCTTTTTTAATGACGCTTCCAGCGCCGCCTTTGTCGCATTTGTCATGTATTTCCTCCATTTTTCTTTTATGTACCCTCGGAATCTTTCTGTTCGAAACGCTTCTATGCTTTTTCATTGTAGCATATCCATTCTCCAGAAACAACTGCGCAGCCCTTCTGATCAGACTTTACAAAAAGTTTAGAAAGTACCGTAATACCAGTAAATTCAATACTTTCCGTCGTTCTGTTAGCACTCTTTTTTCTCGAGTGCTAATTTTCCCTTGACTTTTCCCTGTGCCAGTATTACTATAACTATCAGAGCAGTAAAAAAGCTGCAGACATCTAAAAAAGCATGATATCCCCGCTTTGCTGGATCAAAATATTTTTATAAGAAAAGGAGTGTGTTTCTCATGAGTGCGAAACATGGAAATCTTTCAATCAACAGCGACAATATTTTCCCGATTATCAAAAAATGGATGTATTCCGACCACGATATCTTCGTCCGCGAGCTCGTTTCCAACGGCTGCGATGCCATCACCAAACTGAAAAAACTCGACGGCATGGGCGAATATACTCTGCCGGATGACTACAAAGCAGCCATTCAGGTGATTGTAAACCCGGATGAGAAAACCTTAAAATTCATCGATAACGGTATCGGTAT
Source organism: Blautia sp. AF19-13LB (assembly GCF_003479105.1). NCBI lineage: Bacteria > Bacillati > Bacillota > Clostridia > Lachnospirales > Lachnospiraceae > Blautia > Blautia sp. AF19-13LB. Next base: position 236,658 of record NZ_QUGO01000004.1, on the reverse strand, counting down.
GACCGCAGACGAAGTCGAAGAATATATTACCCAGATCGCCTTCTCCGGCGCTACCGAATTCCTGGAGAAATACAAAGACAAAACGAATTCAGATCAGATGATCGGCCACTTCGGTCTTGGTTTCTACTCTGCTTTCATGGTAGCAGATGAAGTTCACATCGATTCTCTTTCCTATAAAGAAGGATCCACCCCGGTACACTGGACCTGTGACGGAAGCACCGAGTACGATATGTCCGAGGGCAGCAAGACAACTGTTGGTACCGAAATCACTCTGTTCCTGAACGAGGACTGCCTGGAATTCGCAAACGAATACCGTGTCCGCGAAGTTCTGGAAAAATACTGCTCCTTCATGCCGGTTGAAATTTTCCTGTCCAAAGCAAATGCGCCGCAGGAATACGAGACCATCGATGAAAGCGAATTAAAAGATGACGACGTTGTCGTAGAGCACATCCACGAGGACGCAAAATACGAAGAGAAAGAAAAAGAAGACGGAACGAAAGAGCAGGTTGAAGTTTCCCCGGCCAAAGAGAAAGTAAAAATCAACAAACGCCCGGTTTCCATCAGTGATATCCACCCGCTGTGGACCAAACATCCAAACGAGTGCAGCGATGAGGATTATAAAGAATTCTACCGCAAAGTCTTCAACGACTACCGCGAGCCGCTGTTCTGGATCCACCTGAACATGGACTATCCGTTCAACCTCAAAGGTATCCTCTACTTCCCGCGTATCAACACCGAGTACGATTCCATCGAGGGAACCATCAAGCTGTACAACAACCAGGTATTTATTGCCGACAACATCAAAGAAGTCATTCCGGAATACCTGATGCTCTTAAAAGGCGTCATCGACTGCCCGGATCTGCCGCTGAACGTATCCCGAAGCGCACTGCAGAACGACGGATTTGTCAAGAAGATCTCCGAGTACATCTCCAAGAAATTCGCTGACAAGCTCTCCGGCATGTGCAAAACCGACCGTGAGAATTACGAGAAATACTGGGATGATATCAACCCATTCATCAAATACGGATGCATCAAGGACGAGAAATTCTCCAAGAAGATGATGGACTATATTCTGTTCAAGAACATCGACGGAAAATATCTGACTCTTGAGGACTGCATCAACGAGAATAAGAAAGAAGAAGCTCCTGCAGAGAACACCGAAGAGAAGGCTGAAACTACGGAGAATACCGAAAATACGGAAAACGCTGACGAGAAGAAAGAGCCGGAAAAAACGACTGTTTACTACGTCACCGACGAAGTTCAGCAGAGCCAGTACATCAACATGTTCCGCAGTCAGGGCATGGATGCTGTCATCCTGAAACACAACATCGACTCCGCTTTCATCACCCATGCAGAGCGTTGCAACGAGCATGTAACTTTCCAGCGCATCGATGCAGATCTGACCAACGATATGAAAGACGAGTCCGGTGAGGATCTGACCGACGCTACAAATACTCTGACCGATCTCTTCCGCAAAGTCCTCGACAAGAAAGATCTGACCGTCAAAGTTGAGAACCTGAAAGACGAAAATGTATCCTCCATGGTAACGCTTTCCGAGGAGAGCCGCCGGATGCAGGATATGATGAAGATGTACGGCATGACCGGCATGGATCCGTCCATGTTCGGCGGACAGGAAACCCTGATCCTGAATGCAAAACATCCGCTCGTTCAGTACATTCTGAAGAATGGCGAGAACGACAACACATCCCTGTTCTGCGAGCAGCTGTATGATCTGGCAATGATCAGCCACAAACCGCTCTCTCCGGACGAGATGACAAAGTTCGTAAGCAGAAGCAATCAGATTATGATGCTCCTTGCAAAATGATAAAGCACAGGCACAGCAAAACGCACCTCTTATAAAACACGCCGGATTTCTGGAATTTACCAGATGTCCGGCGTGTTTTTTCCTGCTTTTTTACTTTACGATTTCTGATCCAGATGATAGAATAATTCTATTCGCCCTATTGAAAAATAAGGAAAATCACACGAAAGGTCTGGTATTTATTTCTATGAAAAAAGGAAAGCCATCCGCCCTGCTCCCGATCGCCGTTTTTCTGGTGTTTTATCTGGGGCTCGGCATTTATTCCGAGTATATTTTAAAAATTCCGATGGGCTTCTACAACATCCCCATCGTCGTCGCGTTTCTGGCAGCGATCCTCGTCGCCTGTCTGCAGAACCGCAGTGTCCCGTTTGAAGAAAAGCTCGCCCTCATGGGACAGGGCATCGGGGACAAAAACATCATCACAATGCTGCTGATCTTCCTCGCCGCAGGCACGTTTGTCGGCGTTGTCGGAAGGAGCAGTGCAGAGAGCGTTGCCTATTTCATGCTCTCCTGGATTCCGGCAAAGTATGCCGTCGCTGTGCTCTTTGTCGTTGCCTGCTTCGTCTCCACGGCCATGGGAACCTCCGTCGGAACGATCACGCTTCTCGTGCCGATCGCCGCTGCTGTTGCCGAGACCTCCGGCTTTTCGCTGGCGCTCTGCGTCGCCTCCGTCATGGGCGGATCCATGTTCGGCGACAACCTCTCCTTCATCTCCGACACGACAATCGCCGCCTGCAACGGACAGGGCTGCGAGATGAAAGACAAGTTCCGCGAAAACTTCTGGATCGCTCTCCCGGCTGCTCTTGCCGCGCTGGCGCTGATCCTTGTAATCTCCTTCCGACAGGCGCCGGGCACACCGATCGTCCACGAATACCATCTGCTGCAGATGGTTCCGTACCTGCTCGTGCTGATCGGCGGCATCGCGGGCATTCAGGTGTTTGTCGTACTCCTTATCGGTATTGCTTCCGGTGCCGTTATCATGCTCGGTACGGGACAGACGACGCTCTGGGATATGCTCTCCAGCATGGGAAGCGGCACTTCGGGTATGTTTGAGACATGTATGGTTGCGATTCTTGTCGCTGCGATGTGCGCGCTGATTCGGGAAAACGGCGGCTTTACTGTCCTGCTTCGTGCCATTCACAAAATCTTCCGCGGAAAAAAGGGCGGCCAGCTCGGTGTCGGCATTCTCGTCGTGCTGCTCGACATTGCGACCGCAAACAACACCGTCGCGATCGTCATGGCAAACCCGATCGCAAAGCAGATGTCCGAGGACTACGGCATCACCCCACGGAAAACGGCATCGCTCCTCGATACCTTCTCCTGCATCTCACAGGGCATCCTGCCGTACGGCGCACAGATGCTCGTGGCGATTTCCGCGGTGCATGAACTGGGATATGAGCTCTCCGCCTTTGAAATCATGGCAAACCTCTTCTATCCGGGCATGCTGCTTGTCAGTTCGCTGATCTTTATCTTCGTTCTGCCGGATCGGAAAAATGCCGAAAGCAATGCTTAAAAAGTTCCGTATCGGATCAACTCAAAAAATTATGTTAAAATGCCCACCGATTTCACTTTTTCGTTTGATCGGCGGGCATTTTTTTGCTTTTTTTGGCAAAAATCGCCAAAATTGCAGTAACATTTACGGTTGAAATTCTTTTATGCGGGTAGTATAATCGGGGTCGTGACATTGAGAAGGAGTGATGTTATGTGGGTTATGGGGAGAAAGGACAACAGAAAAAGTGAAATTATTAAGACAGTTCCTTGTAATTATGGCGGTTTCGTTCGTCGGAGAAATCCTGCACGCCGTGCTGCCGCTTCCGATTCCGGCAAGTATCTACGGTCTTGTGCTGATGCTGGCGCTTCTGATGACGGGGGCATTAAAACTTGATGCCGTCGAGGACGCAGGCAAGTTTATGATTGAGATCATGCCGGTCATGTTCATTCCGGCGGGCGTCGGCCTGATGGAATCCTGGGGTGAATTAAAAGCCGTTCTCGTTCCGGTTCTCGTGATTACGCTCGTCAGCACCATCGTCGTTATGGTTGTGTCCGGACGCGTGACACAGGCGGTCATCCGGCTGGAAAAGAAACACAAAGGAGGGGACGCAAAATGACAAATATGTTCTGTGAATCTGCATTTTTCGGCGTTGTCATCAGCCTTCTGGCGTATGAGCTCGGCATGCTGTTAAAGAAAAAATTTGGGCTTCCGATTTTCAATCCGCTGCTGATTTCCATTGCAGTCGTCATTGTATTCCTTGCTGTTTTCGATATCGATTATCAGAATTATAATGACGGTGCAAAATACTTGAGCTATCTGCTGACTCCTGCAACGGTCTGCCTTGCGATTCCGCTGTATGAGCAGATGGAGGCATTGAAAAAGAATATCAAAGCCATCCTCGCCGGTATTCTCTCCGGCGTGCTGACGAGCCTTACCGTGGTTCTCGCGCTGGCGCTGATCTTCAATCTGAATCATAAAATGTATGTAACACTGCTGCCGAAATCCATCACAACGGCCATCGGCATGGGTGTTTCGGAAGAGCTCGGCGGTGCGGTGACGATCACGGTTGCCGTTATCATCATCACGGGTGTGCTGGGAAATATGCTGGCGGAGACGCTCTGCAAGCTGTTTCACATTGAGGAGCCGATTGCAAAGGGCATCAGTATCGGATCGGCCTCCCATGCGATCGGTACGGCGAAGGCCATGGAGATGGGCGATGTCGAGGGCGCGATGAGCAGCCTTTCGATTGCAGTTGCAGGTATTCTGACTGTGGTCGGAGCGTCGATTTATGCGATGTTTATCTAAAAACGAACACTGATAAAAAGCAGAAAAAATCCGGGAATGGAAAGCAATGTAAAACTTTCCGTTCCCGGATTTTCTATCCCTGAAATTCTATAACTAAAAATTAAAATTCCGACTGCAGAAACTCTTCAATAAAAAGAAGCGCAGTAGCACTCCGGCCCTTCCGGGTCGATGCAGATATGCTCGAGCGTTCCGCTGTGCATCGAAAGCCCCATCGTCAGATCCTGCACAATCTGCTGCTTCGCCGTCTGGCGGTGCTCATAGATGTACTGATACACACTTTTCTTATTAATCTTTTTTAACGTAATTGTGGTAATACTCTTTTCGTTCACGCAAAAACGTCCTCTCTTTTACCGCTCCATCACATTGATCGACTCGATACCGACGCTTCCGCCGCGCACGACTTCGATCTTGCTGAATTCCTCTTTCATCAGCTTCACAACTGCATCGTTTTTCGTCGCCGTCTGGACAAACTCGAGCAGCAGGCTGTCTTTTCCGTAGTCGATGACCTTCGCCTTGAACGTCTCAGCGATCTGGAACAGCTCGACTTTGTCAGCTGCGCTGCAGTTGAATACCTTGATATACAGAATCTCTTTCATGCGCACAAACACGTCGGTGAAGTCGATGACTTTGATGACCTCGACCATGCGGTTCAGCTGTTTTTTGATCTGCTCAAACGTCTCATCGTCACTGACCGTGGCGATCGTCATACGCGATACGGTCGGGTCCTCGGTCGTTCCGACGGTCAGGCTGTCCAGGTTATAGCTTTTTGCGGAAAAAAGCCCGGAAATCTTGGAAAGGACACCAACCTGGTTTTCTACGTACAGTGAAATCCATCTTTTTTTCATTCCCTTATTCATCGCGCTCTCCTCCTAACAGTCCATAATCATATCTTCGAGCGTTCCGCCCGGCTTGATCATCGGGTAAACCATCTCCTCCGGATCGATGATAAATTCGATGATCGTCGGAGTCTTGGTGTTTTTCTTCGCCTCTTCAAACGCTGCGGCGATATCCTCTTTCTTCATGACGCGGATGCCTTTTGCGCCGTAACTCTCAGCCAATTTGATAAAATTCGGCGTGTATTCCGGGTACTCTTCTCCGTCTGTTCTGCGGGAAAGTGCACCGGCGCGCAGGTTTGTCATGCTGTACCGTTTGCCGTAAAACAGCTTCTGCCACTGGCGTACCATGCCGAGGTATTCATTATTGAAGATACACAGGATGACCGGCAGCTCCTCGAGAACGGCAGTTGCCAGCTCCTGAATATTCATCTGCATACCGCCGTCACCGGAAATCGCGATGACCGGTTTGTCCGGGTTGCCGATTTTTGCTCCGATCGCGCCCGGAAGGCCGTATCCCATCGTTCCAAGGCCGCCGGACATGATGATCTGGCGGTTTTCGGTAATGTCGACGTACTGACTTGTCAGCATCTGGTGCTGTCCGACGTCGGTGACGATAATCGCATCGTCAAACTGCTCGTTGATCGCGTTGAAAATATCGAGCGGTCCCATCACGCCGTTCGGGCGCATCGTCAACGGATGCTCGTTCTTCCAGGCATCAATCTGGGCAAGCCATTTCGATGTGGAGCATGGCTCTACGTACTCTGCCATCTTCGTGATCGCCTCTTTTGCATCGGCTACGATCGGGATATCGACATGGATGTTTCGAGAGATCGAAGCGGTGTCTATGTCGATGTGGACGATCTGCGCGTGCGGGGCAAATTCATGCAGCTTTCCGGTGATACGGTCATTGAAACGTGTTCCGATCGAGAACAGCAGATCGCACTCGCTGACTGCCATATTCGCCGCATACGCGCCGTGCATGCCAAGATTTCCGATGAACAGCGGGTGTTTCGTGGAGATCGCGCCGCGTCCCATAACGGTTGTGACAACCGGCACCTGTGTTTTCTCGACCACTTCGCGGAACACTTCCTGCGCATGTGCGATGTTGACGCCGCCGCCGGCAAGGAACAGCGGGCGTTTTGCTTTCGAAAGCATCTTTAACGCACGTTTTAACTGACCGATGTGAACGCTGGTGTTCGGTTTGTAGCCGCGGATGTTGACGTTTTTCGGATACTCTGCGCTGCCGAACTCTGCCATGACATCTTTTGGAAGGTCAATGAGAACCGGGCCCGGTTTTCCGGTGCGTGCGATGTAGAATGCCTCTTTGATGATGCGTCCGAGATCTTCACGGTTTCTTACCGTCACGCCGTATTTCGTGATGCTGCGGGTGATGCCGACGATATCAACCTCCTGGAATGCATCGTTTCCGATGAGGTGGCGGGCTACCTGTCCGGTGAAGCAGACAAGCGGAACGCTGTCGTAGTTTGCCGTTGCAAGACCGGTGACCAGGTTGGTTGCGCCAGGGCCGCTGGTAACGAGGCATACGCCGACTTTTCCTGTCGTTCTCGCATAGGCATCCGCCTCATGCACCAGCGCCTGCTCGTGGCGCGGCAGAACGATTTTGATTTCATCCTGTTTGTAAAGCTCATCGCTGATATCAATGGTGCAGGCTCCCGGATAACCGAAGAGATACTCAACACCCTCCTCCTTCAGAGCCTTTACCAGAAGTTTGTTTCCTGTAATCTGTTTCATATGAAAACCTCCTGTTCTAAATTTGCTGCATAAAAAATCCCCGAACATAAAACACCTTTTCTGTGCCTTACGTTCAGGGAGAATGTTTCCATCCACGGTACCACCTGAATTCCAGAAGAATACACTTCTGCTCATTCCGTACAGGATTTAACTTTTTTCATCCGATACGGCATCCCGGTAACGTGGGAACTACGTTGGAGCCTACTTGGAAAACATTGCTGTCCGCTTTTTCTGTTCAGTCCACTGCTCGAGGGCTACTTCCGCAGGCACGCTCACGGAGATTCTCACCAGCCATCTCCTCTCTTTGCTTTGCGCCGCCAGGTACTCCTCCCTGTCACTGCATTTTAGGTTTTGTTTTTTCTTAAATTACTGTCTATTATAGTCAGAAATGCCGCTCGTTGTCAATCGTTTCGCGCCCTTTTCTTGACTTTTCGCCCTGCGTGTGCTTTACTTAATCAGGTTTGTCTAATTAAAATAAGGAGTTTATACCCATGATGATTACATACACACAGGAAGAACTCTCTTCCATTGTCCACGCATTTGCTTTCCCGGGAACGATTACAGACTGGACGCCGCACGGGAACGGCCATATCAACGATACGTTTCTGGTGCGCTCCACCGAAAACGGCGTCCTCCGCAAATCGATTCTGCAGCGCATGAACCGCACCGTTTTCCACAATCCAACGGAGCTGATGCAGAATATTGCACAGGTAACATCATTTCTGCGGAAAAAAATCACAGCCGCAGGAGGAGATCCATTCCGCGAGACGCTGAACCTGATTCCGACGACAGACGATGCCTGTTTTTTCGTCGATGAGCGCGGAGAATTCTGGCGCGCATTTCTCTTTATTTCCGATGCGTCCTGCTATGATGCCGTGACAGATCCAAAGCTGTTTTACGAGACCGGTAATGCTTTCGGCCGCTTCCAGCAGATGCTCTCCGATTTTCCGTCCGCCTCTCTTTTCGAGACGATCCCGGATTTCCACAACACACCGCTCCGCTACCAGGCGCTTTTACAGGCGGCGCAGGCGGATCCGAAAGGACGGCTGAAAAACGTTTCGGATGAGATGGCGTTTTTCCTCGACCACGCAGACGATTACGGCGTAGCCGAGCGCATGAAGGCCTCGGGCGAGCTGCCGCTCCGCGTAACGCACAACGATACGAAGCTGAACAACATTATGATTGATGACAAAACCGGCGAGGGCATCTGCGTCATCGACCTGGACACCATTATGCCGGGACTGTCGATCTTTGACTTCGGCGATTCCATCCGCTTCGGCGCGAATACGGCTGCTGAGGACGAACAGGATGTCTCGAAGGTGTCTCTTTCCCTTCCTCTCTTTGAGAGCTATACAAAAGGCTTTCTCGCAGGCTGCGCAGGCTCTTTGACCCGCGCGGAAGTCGAAATGCTGCCGATGGGTGCAAAATTAATGACCCTCGAATGCGGCATCCGTTTTCTCGCCGATTACCTGATGGGCGATACCTACTTCAAAACCGCTTACCCGGAGCACAACCTCGTACGGGCGCGGACACAGATCGCGCTTGTAGCGGATATGGAGGAGAAATGGGGCGAGATGGAGAACATCGTCGCACGGGCTTCGTTTTCCCACTAAGCACCCGCATAAATTCACAGCATCAAAAAGACACAGCTGGAAGTATCTTTCTGCCTTCTGCTGTGTCTTTTTTGTTATCTTTCTGCTATATAATATGTTTTATATTATGCTCTCGGAACGCTGACAATCTGCAGATCGTATTTCTTCAGCATCTCGCCGCCCTGTACTTTCTCGCCGGTCAGGATATCTTCTTTTCCGTCGAAGACTGCCGGAAGCGGAATCTCCTCATCTTTGAAGTTGATGATAAAGTACAGATCCTCGCCGTCTGCCTGGCGTTTTGTGATCTCAAGTGCTGTTGCTTCTCCAATCACCGGCTGGATGGCTGCGCCGTCTGCTGCCATAGCAAGAACTTTTGCAAGGCCGCTCTCAGAAAGTTCGGTTCCGACATAATATACGGTTCCTTTTCCGAACTGATTTTTTGCAACAGCAGTCATGCCTGCATAGAAATCGCTCTCATACTGTGCGATTTCTTCAGCTCCTTCGAGGTGCATCAGGTCGCATACGAGACGGCACTCTTCCTCGGTTCCGTCTGCGAAACGGATCTTGTTTCTCTGCTCCGGTGCAAGAGCGTCGATCTCTTCTACCCATACGCCTGCCATTTTTCTGAGCGGTCCCGGGTATCCGCCGAGATGAACGTTGTCCGACTGTCCGACAATACCGCTCATGTAGGTGGTGATGAGGGTTCCGCCTGCCTGTACATAAGCCTCCAGGCTCTCTGCCACACCGTCTTTTACCATGTAGAGAACCGGTGCTGCAACGAGGTCATATTTGGAGAAGTCCGCGTCGATCGGGATCATATCGACAGCGATGTTCTTGTTATAGAAGTAATTGTACATCTGCTCGATCTGGTCTACGTAACGTAAATCGCGGTTCGGTCCGCTGGTGTACTCCAGTGCCCAGTAGTTTTCCCAGTCGAAGATGATGCCGACTTTTGCGTGGTTCTCGGAGCCCATCACACGGCTTCCGATTTTCTCCAGTTCTTTTCCGAGCTGGGTTACCTCACGGAAGACACGGGTATCTGCGGTTCCTGCGTGTGCGATAACAGCACCATGGAATTTCTCGCATCCGCCGACGCTTCTTCTCAGCTGGAAGAACTGAATCGTGTCTGCGCCGTGTGCAACGGTCTGATAGCTCTGTGCGCGCATCTGGCCCGGTTTCTTTAAGGAGTTGTACGGCTGCCAGTTCTGCTGGCTCGGAGTCTGCTCCATCAGCATGAACGGTGCGTCTTTGAGGCCGCGCATCAGGTCGTGGGTCATAGCTACGTGGCTCCATGGTGTATTGTAGCTCGGGTAGTTGTCCCAGGATACGATATCCATTTCTTTTGCCCACTTGAAGTAGTCGAGACCTTTGTACGTTCCCATCAGGTTTGTGGTGATCGGTGTTTCTTTGTCGTATTTGCGGATCGCGTCACGCTCCATTTTGTAGTTGTTCAGCATGCCGTCGGAGTTGAAACGCATGTAGTCGAGGGACATTCCTGCAAATGCAGTGCCGCTTCCCCATGGCATTCCGTCTCCCAGATCGTTCGGCGGTACAATCTCGTCCCAGTCGTAGATGGTGTGGCCCCAGAACTCCATGTTCCATGCCTTGTTGACTTCATCGAGTGTTTTGTATTTGTCTTTCAGCCATACGCGGAACGCTTTTGCACAGTTCTCGCAGTAGCACTCGCCGCCGTACTCATTGCTGATGTGCCAGCAGACGATGTTTTTGTTGTCGCCGTAACGCTCTGCCAGTTTTTCTGCCAGGCGCTTTGCATATTTCTGGAAAACCGGGCTGTTCGGGCAGGCATTGTGGCGATGACCGAATTTGTGATGGCGTCCTTCGAAATCGGTTCTTGCCACTTCCGGATAACGGTGTACCATCCATGCCGGGAGTGCGCCGGTGGATGTTGCCATGACGATCTGGACGTCCTCTTTTGTCAGGGTGTCTACGATCTCATCGAGCTCTGTAAAGTCGTACTCATTCTCGGACGGCTGGATTTTTGCCCAGGAAAATACGTTGATCGTGGTGCTGTTGATGCCGGCCTGATGGAAAAGTTTCATATCCTCATCCCAGATCTCTTTTGGCCACTGGTTTGGGTTGTAGTCTCCTCCGTATAACATTTTTTTGAATTTTGGCTGCATTTTTTTGATTCCTCCTGTGTTTGGATATCTCGTTTTGATGGCTCTATTATATACTGGTCTTTGTGAGAAAAGTATGATATGCTTGTCTAAAAAGTATGAATTTTCGAAACTCATTCCGGAATCTTATTTTAGACTTTTCTTTCAGAAAGGAACTGACTGTTATGCCTATTTTCTTTAAACCATCCGCCTCCGATTTTTCCCTCTCCGCTGACAGCATCGGCAACCGCTGGCTGCAGGAGCCCGTTGTGCGCCCGAACGGATTCCCCTTATATCACTGGATTCAGACGGAACGCGGCGAAGGGCTGCTGACCCTCGAAGGTCAGGAACTTTTGCTGAAACCAGGTGACGGTGTTCTGATTGCTCCGCATGTGCCGCATGAATACCGCGAAAACGACGGCAGGGAGATGTGGTTTACATCCTTTCTGACCTTTGACGGAAAGCTCTCCGATGATCTCTATAAAATCTGTGCCGTCTCGCCGTATCTTTTCGTTCCGGCCTCAGAGGGCGCGTGGTTTCAGGAATGGATTGACCGCATAATCGACTCACACTTTCTGAAAAATGACATCGACGATGCTGCGCTCTCCGTCGGATGCTTTGAGTTCCTGACACGCCTTTCCCAGCTCCGCACCGGCCTTTCCCGGACGGAGCATCCGCTGTATCTCCAGTATGTCCGCCCGGCAATGCAGGAAATCGAAAGTCATCTTTCCGACCCGATCAATGTGGATGATCTCGCGGAACAGCTCCATATCACGCCGCAGTATCTGACACGCCTGTTCCAGCGTTTTGTCGGCAGCTCTGTCCGCTCGTACATCAGCGTTCTGCGCATCAGCCGCGCCAAGGAGCTTCTCATCAGCCGTCCCTACACTACGCTCGACGGCATCGCCGCCCTCTGCGGCTACCGCGATGTCAGCTACTTTATCTCGGTTTTCCGCCAGCAGACCGGGACAACGCCGAAGCAGTTCCGGAAGCTGTACGGCATATAATCTGAAACACCCCTCTTTCCGGCGCCAAAAAAGATCCTCCGTCTCATTTCACAGACGAAGGATCTTTTTTCGTTCTCTCTTATTTCATGCTTTTCAGAATGCTTCTCGCAACCGACAGTCCGTTTGCGCTTGCCTGCTGGAGGCCGCGGGTTACGGATGCGCCGTCGCCGATGGCGCGGAGACCTTTGACGCTGGTGCAGAAGTCTTTGTCTACGACAACTTTGTTGGAATAGAATTTGACTTCTACGCCGTACAGCAGTGTCTCATCGCTGGCGATACCCGGTGTTACTTTGTCGAGGGCTTCGATCATCTCGGCAATGTCGACCATGATACGGTGCGGGAAGACCAGGGAAAGGTCGCCCGGAACGGCATCTTTTAAGGTCGGGATCAGGTTATTGCGGCAGAGACGCTCTTCTGTCGTTCTTCTTCCGCGTTTGAAATCGCCGTACGTCTGAACGAGGATCTTGCCGTCGCAGAGCATGTTGGAAAGCTGTGCGATCTGTTTGCCGTACTCGATCGGGGTTTTAAATGGTTTCGTAAAGTTCTTGGATACCAGGAGGGCAAAGTTCGTGTTGTTTGTCTTGAACTCCTGGGATTTGTAGGCGTGACCGTTTACAACTGCCAGACCGTTTTCATAATACTCAGTTGCCACCTCACCGGACGGGTTCGTACAGAAGGTACGCACTTTGTCGTCAAAAGTCGGGGTATAGTAAACGAGTTTTGCCTCGTACAGGTTCTTGTTCAGGAACTCCATGACCTCGTCGCGGACTTCCACGCGGACACCGATATCGACGGTTCCGACCTCGGTCTCGATGCCGTGGCCGTTGCAGATATGTGAGAACCAGTCGGCTCCCTCGCGGCCTACTGCGGAGACAATCTCATCTGCCTCGTAAACCGTTCCGTCCTCAAGTGTTACAGCTGTCGCACGGCCGTCCTCGATCGTAATATCATTGACCATCGTGTTGAATTTCATTTCCACGCCGATCTCTTTTAAGTGATCCTCGAGGCGGCTGTAAATCTTGTAGCCCTCCTCAGTTCCGAGATGGCGGATTGGACATTCGATCAGCTTCAGGTTGGCGTTGATCGCTCTGCGGCGGATCTCACGGATCTCTTTTTCTTTATCGACACCGTAAACATTCTTGTCTGCGCCGAAATCCAGATAGATCTGGTCGGACTCATGGATCAGCTCAACCGTCTTTTCATATCCTAAAATCTCCGGCAGATTTCCACCGACATCCGGGGAAAGAGAAAGCTTTCCGTCGGAAAATGCGCCTGCTCCGGCAAATCCCGTTGTGATCGAGCACGGTTTGCAGTTCACGCATTTTTTCGTTTTTCTCTTTGGACACTGACGGCTCTCGATCGAACGTCCTTTTTCGATCATCAGCACCTTCAGATCCGGTTTTTCTTTCAGCAGTTCATAGGCACAGAAAATACCTGACGGGCCTGCGCCGATAATAATGACATCATATTTCATTCTTTTTTAATTTCCTCTCGTTTTTTATCCCATCACGATCAGATACTGGCCGTCCGGCAGGGCAAAGACTTCGCTCTGCTCTTCTAATTCTGCATCCGACATTTCTTCCACGTCCATGCCCTCTTCTTCCATGTAGGCGCGCACGTCGTCCAGATTGTCGGCAACGACTGCAAGGCAGTCCTCCAGAAAGGCCTCTGCCTCATCGTAATTTTCAGCCACCGGCTCGTCGAATAACTGGCCCTGATTCATTAAAAATGTGTTGATGCATTCTTCAGTATATTCTCCCATTCTGGTTTTCTCCTCTGTTCGTTTTATTTTTCCTGATTCTTTCTGTGAAAAAGCGTTAAGATTTCCTCCGGCCGGTCGAGCAGCTCCATCGCATGGTTGTCGATCAGCTCCTGGCGCGGGCGGAATCCCCACGTCACACCAACGGTAAACATGCCTGCGGCGTTTCCGGTCTGCATATCCGTATTGGTATCGCCAAAGTACAGGCACTCTTCCGGTCTGGCGCCGAGTGCGTCTGCAATCGCGAGCGCACCGATCGGAGACGGCTTTCTCGGGATTTCTGCGGTCTGCCCCTGAATCCGGTTGAAAAAGCCCGGTCCGTACACGCTCTCCACGACGTGGATGGCCGCCTCGTGCGGCTTGTTGGAACATACGGCAATCGGAACTTCTTCCCGCAGCGCGGTCAGGGTTTCCCGCATATTAGGATACGGTTTTACGTGATACAGCGGGTCCTCGTTGAACCACGCGCGGCCAAGGCGGATGCCCTCCTGCAGATAGTTGAGCTCTGCATCTCCGGCGTCTTTTAAAGCGCGCTCCACTGCCAGATCGAAACCGTCTCCAGCGTAAAAGTTGAAGGCTTCTACCGGGCGCGGCACAAGTCCAAAATGTTCCAGAACGCGGTTGACTGCGTGCGCAATCGACTCTACAGTGTCTGCGATGGTGCCATCCAGGTCAAAGATACAAGCTTTTATCATATTCTGACTTCCCTTCTTTTTCTCTTTTGTTCTTCGATTTTCTTTCTTCTCTCTCTTCTTGTCCGCAATCATTATATCCTGTATTTTTTCCCTGCGCAACCATATTTTCTTTTCCGGCACTTTGTGCTAAAATGAATCTGTTTTTCAGATTCTTGGAAAGGAAAAAAAGAGAATATGAATCAGACTGTGAAAATATTTTTTACCGATATGGATGATACCCTGCTGAATTCCGAAAAGCAGGTGACAAAAGAAAACATGGATGCCATTTCAGAGGCACTTGCTGCCGGCCACAAAATTGTGTTCAACACCGGCCGCCCGCTCTCCGGCTTTCTGCCGATCTTAAAAGAGCTCGGACTTGACCGCGAAGGCTGCTATGCCATCGCTTTCAACGGCGGACTGATTTACGACTGTGCTGCAAAGAAAACGCTGTACCGCCGCACGATTCCGCTCGAATATGCACGCGTGATCTTTGAAAAAACGCAGGAGGCAGGCCTCTACTGCCACACCTACTCCGACACCTCCCTTCTCTGCCGCCATGCAGGCGAGGAAACGCGCGTTTACACACAGGCAATCCACATTCCCGTCGTGGAAGATCCGCTTCTGCCGGAACACCTCGCCGAGGAACCATGCAAGATGATCGTGATTGATCTCCACGACCGTACAAAAATGGACGCTTACCGCGCTGCCATGGAGCCGTGGGCAAAAGGAAAAATTTCGATGTTCTACTCCAGCCCGCATTACCTCGAGCATGTCCCGGAACACGTTTCCAAGGGCCATGCCGTGAAAAAACTCTGCGAGCTTCTTCAGATTCCGCTTGCCAACACCGTGGCTACCGGAGATCAGGAAAATGATATTTCGATGATCGAGGCCGCTGCCGTCGGTGCCGCCATGAAAAATGCGACCGATGCCGTAAAGGCGAGTGCCGATTATATCACGGAAAACGACTGCAATCACAGCGGCGTGGCGGAGATTCTTCGTAAGTTTATCCTTGCCTGATTCTGTTTCTGTGTCAGGAAACCTTCTTTTTCTTGTTTTCTTTGGCACTTTTTCCGAATTCTGTAAGATTTTACTTTCTTTTTTGTTGAAACTGTATTACAATAGTTTCAAAGGACGGCATTTGAAAGGAGACTTGAATCGAGATGTCACGAAAATCAAAACGTATTCTGCTTACTCTGGCTTCTGCCGCTGTCGGCGCAGCCTGCGGTGCGGCAGTCTATTTTATCCGGAAAGGAAAAGCAGATCTTGAAACAGATTTTGACGATTTTAAAGACGAATTTGAAGAGGAAGAGCCTGCTCCTGCTGAACGTACTTATACGACCCTTCCGAAAACGAAAGGTGCGGAGGATGCTGCACCGGATCCGGAATCTGCAGCTTGCAATAAAGGTTCCGAAACAGCTGATACAGAAGCTGAAAGCGCAACCGCAGAGTCCGAAGAAGAAGACGCTGAAAAAGAAAGCTGTGCGGATCGTGAAGTTTCTCCGCAGGAAGAAAGCGAAGTAACCGCAGAATAAAACCCAAAAACAGAATATAGAAACATAAGGAAGTAATTCCTGGGGAGGGAAACCTCCCCTTTTTTATGGAAAGGAGATTGTTATGGAACTTGCAAAACGCGATGACGTTCCTGTAGAACTTACCTGGGACCTGTCTTTAATTTATCCAACCGAGGAGGCCATGCTGGCTGATGCGCAGAAAATGAAAGAATTAAGTCTTTCTATGGAAGCATCCTACAAAGGAAACCTCACCGATGCAGCCACGATCAACCACTGCCTCGACGATTACCAGGAGGTCTACCGTCTGATCACACTGACCGCCAACTACTGCGATCTCGCCGTTTCTGTCGACTATTACAACAGTGCAAACCAGACGCGCAACGACCGCATCAACAGCCTGATCTCTGAGATTTTCAGCCGTCTCACCTTTATCGAGAGCGAGCTTTCCGAACAGTCCGAGGATGTTTTGAACGAGGCCATGCAGCAGTCAGATACGAACCGCTGCTATCTCGCCGAGATTCTCCGCAACAAGGCACACCGCCTGAGCCCGGAAACCGAGCGTGCCATTTCCGCTCTGTCCCAGACCTTCTCGGCTCCGTACCAGATCTACAACATGGCAAAGCTTGCCGATATGAAATTTGATTCTTTCACCGTAAACGGAAAAGAATATCCGCTCGGCTACTCCCTGTTTGAAGATAATTACGAATACGAAAAAGACACCGATATCCGCCGCAGTGCATTCTCCGCCTTTTCTGCAAAAATCAGACAGTACGAAAATGTAACGGCAGCTGCTTACAATGCCCAGCTGCAGACAGAAAAGACCATGGCCACGCTGCGCGGCTTCAATTCCGTCATCGATTCTCTGCTGTTCCCGCAGCAGGTCAGCCGTGAGCTGTACAACCGCCAGATCGATCTCATCACCACCCGCCTGGCTCCGCATATGCGCAAATATGCCCGCCTGCTGAAAAAGGTTCACAACCTTGACCGCATGACCTTCGCCGATCTGAAAATCGCCGTCGACCCGGAGTACGATCCGTCTGTCACGATCGAGGAATCAAAACAGTACATCGAAAAAGGCCTTGCCATTCTCGGTGATGATTACGTTTCCATGATTCAGGAGGCCTACAAAAAACGCTGGGTTGACTTTGCACAGAACCAGGGAAAATCCACCGGCGGCTTCTGTGCCAGCCCGTACGGAAAAGGTTCCTTTATTCTCTTAAGCTGGAATAACCGCATGGCAGATGTTTTCACGCTGGCGCATGAACTCGGCCACGCCGGCCATTTCCGTCTCTGCAACGGCGCACAGGCGATTCTCGATACCGAGGTTTCCTCTTATTTTGTCGAGGCGCCGTCTACCATGAACGAGCTTCTTATGGCTCATTATCTGCTGAAAACGACCCCGGACAAACGGTTCCGCCGCTGGGTTTTAAGCTGTATGATCAGCAACACATATTATCATAACTTCGTCACCCATCTGATGGAGGCTGCTTACCAGCGCGAGGTTTACAAGCTCATCGATGCCGGCGACAGCGTACAGGCTGAGACGTTAAGCAGCATTATGAAAGAGACCCTGCAGAAGTTCTGGGGCGATGATGTGGAAATTTCCGATGACGCAGCGCTCACCTGGATGCGCCAGCCGCATTACTATATGGGACTTTACTCCTACACCTACAGCGCCGGACTGACCGTTGCCACACAGGTCTGCAAGCGCATCGAAACCGAAGGCCAGACCGCTGTCGATGACTGGAAAAAGGTACTGACCGCCGGAAGCACGAAGACACCGGAAGAGCTGGCAAAAATGGCCGGCGTTGATATCTCGACGGATGCACCTCTTCTCGATACGATCGAGACGATTGGATCGATCATCGATGAGATCTGCGAGCTGACCGAAGAGCTGGGCTGCTGATCCTGTCCGCATTGTAACTCTCTATCAAACAGTAAAAACGGATTGTTCCGTCAGTTTTTGTTACTGGCGAAGCAATCCGTTTTTTTCATATCTTTTTTCACGCATTCCAGCACTTTTTCAGAATCGCAGCTGCCTCTGCAATCTCCTCCTCAGAAAGCCCGGCGTACCCAAGCAGCACTGTGCCGCCCTGTGCGGGATCTGCGGCAGCGCCGATGCAGTACCGTTCCAGCCCGTACAC
The DNA here is from genome assembly GCF_003479105.1 of Blautia sp. AF19-13LB. NCBI lineage: Bacteria > Bacillati > Bacillota > Clostridia > Lachnospirales > Lachnospiraceae > Blautia > Blautia sp. AF19-13LB. The sequence goes on along the minus strand of NZ_QUGO01000004.1, from coordinate 218,647 downwards.
GCGCACACCATCCTCTTTTGCCCGCTGCACCGCCTCCGCTTCGGAGAGTCCTCTCGGCAGGTGGACCAGCACATGGACGCCCGCATTCTCGCCGGACACCGTGTACTCCCGCCCAAACTCCTTCAGAAGCCGGATCAGCAGGTCGTGTTTCCCTTTATACTGTGCACGCATCCGGTTCAGATGGCGCTCGAACGCGCCGCTCCGCATAAACTCTTCCAGAATCTTCTGGTCCGTCTTCGAAACTGTCGCGGAAAAGCATCTTCCGTTCTCCTCGTAGGCAGGCAGCAGCGTCTCCGGCAGCACCATGTAGCTGATGCGGATGGACGGCGCAATCGCCCGCGAAAACGTTCCAAGATAGATCACTTTTCCCTCTGTGTCATTGCCCTGCAGTGCCGGGATCGGGCGGCCCTTGTAGCGGAATTCACTGTCGTAATCATCCTCAATCAGATACCGCCCATTTTCCCTCGATGCCCACGCAAGGAGCTGCATCCGCCGCTTCATCGGCATGACCATGCCCATCGGGAACTGGTGCGACGGCATGATGTACGCCAGATCCGCCCCGCTTTTTTCCAGCTCCGCCGGCCGCATGCCCGCTTCGTCCATCGAAATCGTACACATCGCATAGCCAAGCTTCGCAAAACAGCGGTAGGCACTGATGTAGGTCGGATTTTCCATCGCCACTTTATGGCCACGCCCTAAGATCACCGAAAGCAGCATCAGCAGATAATCATTTCCCGCTCCGACGATGATCTGCTCCGTGCGGCAGTTCACGCCGCGTGCGTGGTGCAGATAGTCGCGGATTGCCTCCCGAAGACCGTGCTCGCCCTTCGCATCCCCGAGCTGGAACAGGCTGTCATCTGCGTCCAGCAGGACTTCTTTCGAGATCTTCTTCCAGCTGTTCTGCGGAAATCCGCCCGGCGCCGTACCGGTCACGGCAAAATCGTAGCGGAACGGCATCTGTTCCGCGGCATCATCCTCTTTTGTCTCCTCTTTCTTTTCATCGAGGCGGTACAGCCCCTCAATCTCACAGACAAAGTAGCCTTTGCACGGCACACTCTCCAGATACCCTTCGGATACCAGCTGCTCATACGCCAGATCCACGGTACTCCGGCTCACCGACAGATAGCCCGAAAGCGCCCGCGCCGACGGCAGCCGCTCCCCTGCACGGATCCGTCCGCCGCGGATTTCCTCGCGGATAAAACCGTAGATCTGCTCATAGAGCGGTGTCTTCCGATGCGGATCCAGCGAAATCGTCAATTCATTCATCTTCCCATCTCCCTGACAAAAAGAACAGCCGCTTGGGATGTCGGTTTCATCCAGGCGGCTGCTCTGTTCCATTTCAAAATTCTTATTTATTTCGCTGCCGGCAGCTTGAAAGAGCTCTTCAGAGATACGATACGGTTGAACACCAGCGCATCCTCTTTGGAATCTTTTGCGTCTACACAGAAGAATCCGTTTCTGACAAACTGGAAGCTGTCATATGCTTTCGCATCTTTTAAAGACGGCTCCAGATAGCACTCTTTTAATACGGTCAGGGAATTCGGATTCAGGTTCATGGAACCATCCTCGTTGTAAACGCCCTTCTCCTCGTCGATCAGGTTTTCGTACAGACGGCACTCTGCTTTGACAGCGGTCTTTGCTGCTACCCAGTGGATTGTTCCTTTTACTTTTCTTCCGTCCGGGGAATTTCCTCCCTTGGACTCCGGATCGTACGTTCCATGGATTACGGTAATATTTCCGTTCTCGTCTTTCTCGCATCCGGTGCAGGTGACGAAGTATGCGTTCATCAGGCGGACTTCATTGCCCGGGAACATACGGAAGTATTTGCGGACCGGCTCCTCCATGAAGTCTTCGCGCTCGATGTACAGTTCTCTTCCGAACGGTACCTGACGGCTGCCAAGCTCCGGATTCTCGAGGTTATTCTGTACTTCCAGCATCTCAATCTGGTCTTCCGGGTAGTTGTCGATGACAAGTTTCACCGGATTTAAGACTGCCATGGTACGGGCTTTTTTCAGCTTCAGATCCTCGCGGATGCAGTACTCCAGCATCGCATAGTCAACGGAGCTGTTTGCTTTTGATACACCGCACAGATCTACGAATTTCTTGATGGACTCCGGTGTAAAGCCTCTGCGGCGGAGTGCTGCGATGGATACGAGACGCGGGTCATCCCAGCCGTCTACCACGCCGTCCTCTACCAGCTTTTTGATGTAACGTTTTCCGGTAACCACGTTAGTCAGATACAGCTTTGCAAACTCAATCTGGCGCGGCGGCATCGGATATTCCAGCTCGCGTACAACCCAGTCGTACAGCGGACGGTGGTCCTCAAACTCCAGCGTACAGATAGAATGGGTAATGCCTTCGATGGCGTCCTCGATCGGATGCGCGAAGTCGTACATCGGGTAGATGCACCAGGTATCGCCGGTTCTGTGGTGATGCATATGGGCTACACGGTAGATAACCGGGTCTCTCATGTTGATGTTCGGTGATGCCATATCGATTTTCGCACGGAGTACTTTGCTTCCGTCCTCGAATTCGCCGTTTTTCATGCGCTCGAACAGGTCCAGGTTTTCCTCTACGGAACGATTGCGGTACGGGCTCTCTTTTCCAGGCTCGGTTAAGGTTCCGCGGTACTCACGGATCTCCTCTGCGGACAGATCGCAGACGAATGCTTTTCCTTTTTTGATCAGTTTTACGGCTGCCTCATACATCTGTGGGAAATAATCGGATGCGTAGTACAGATGATCTTTCCAGTCTGCACCAAGCCACTGGATATCGGCTTTGATGGAATCAACAAACTCGGTTTTCTCTTTCGTCGGGTTTGTATCATCGAAACGCATGTGGAACTCTCCGTTGTACTCCTGTGATAAACCGTAGTTTAACAGGATGGATTTTGCATGTCCGATATGAAGATAGCCGTTTGGCTCCGGCGGGAATCGTGTGCAGACATGGTCGTAAACGCCCTCTGCCAGATCTTTGTCAATCGCAAGCTCGATAAAATTTTTGGAAACAACTTCTTTTTCTTCCATAATAAGGTCAGGCCTCCCTCGAATCTTTTCGTTTGGAGCACTGCCCCGAAAAGGGCGCAAAATGCTCTGTGTATTTTATCACTATAACACAAAAGCATTCTCCTGCAAAGCATTTTTTTCGATACACAAAGCCGCCGGAGCGGACCGGTGCCTATTCTTCTGCCTCGTGTGCGGTCACCTGGCGGTGCTCCACGGAGGTCGAGAACACGATCTGCGTCCGCGTCCGTCCAAAATGCTGCAGCTCGCCGATAAACTGGTCGAGCTCAATGGTACTAACAAAAAGGCCCTCAATGAGCATGGAGTAATCACCGGTAACGCAATTACATTCCACGACATTGTGGACCTTTTCAATATAGGGATAAAATTCTTTTTTCTGAACCGGCTCAACCTCAAGGTTGATGAACGCTTTGATCGGATATCCCAAAAGCGCCGGATTTAATTTGACCTGATATCCTGTAATGTAGCCTTCCTTCTCCAGCCGCTCAATTCTGGCGGAAACTGCCGGGGAAGATAAAAATACGTGTTCCGCGATTTCTTTCAGCGGCATCCTGGCGTTTTCCCGAAGGAGATTCAGGATTTTTGCATCGATGTGATCGAGCTCATGGCGCATCGCATCGTTCTTGCTTTTTTCATGTTTCATACGCTGCTCTCCTGTTTTTTTCACTTTTATACTGTTCAGCATATCACGTTCGCCGTTTTTTGTCTACGAAAACGTGTCCTCGCGGAAACTGCTTTCGAAAAATAAGTAAAAGTGCCTCTTCCCCTTGGTATTTAAAATCAAATGCAAAAATAAATAAGATTCCACAGTTCTTCGGCGGCGGTATTTACAAATTTCTGCCCTGGTGTTATTCTTCCGGTATCGAAAGGCAAAGCAAGAATTGTTTCAGACAATATACACAACTCAATGCGTGCAGAAAGAAGGAGATTATTATGAAAACAAGAATTGAAGCAGATTCCATTGGTTCCCTTGAAGTCCCATCCGACGCCTACTACGGGGTACAGTCCCTGCGGGCAAAACGGAATTTTCCCATCACGGGAACGTCGATCCACCCGGTCATGATCCAGAATCTGGCGAAAATTAAAAAGGCAGCTGCCATCTCCAACCGCGAAGCACAGAGACTGCCGGAGGAAAAAGCGGCTGCCATTATCTATGCCTGTGATGAAATCATTGCCGGCAAATTAAAAGACCAGTTCATCGTTGACGGCATCCAGGGCGGCGCCGGAACGAGTGCTAATATGAACGCAAACGAAGTCATCGCAAACCGCGCCATCGAAATCCTGGGCGGCACCAAGGGTGATTATACCATTGTCCACCCGAATGACCACGTCAACATGGCACAGTCCACAAACGACGTTATCCCAAGTGCAGGAAAACTGACCGTGCTCGATCTGCTCCCGGATCTTCTGCATGCGCTCGAGTCACTCCACGCAGCACTGCTCGATAAGTCCCAGGAATTTGACCACATTTTAAAGATGGGAAGAACCCAGCTTGAGGACGCTGTTCCGATGCGTCTCGGCCAGAGCTTCCACGCTTACGCAACGATGATCGAGCGTGATATCCGCCGGATCGAACGCGCCAGAAAAGAGCTGTTCACCCTGAACCTCGGCGGAACAGCCATCGGTACGACGATCAATGCTTCCGATTACTATCTCCACCACATCGTGCCGACCCTCGCTGCTGTGACAGGCTATCCGCTGATGCAGGCGGACGATCTGTTTGACGCGACGGAGAACCTCGACGGATTTGTGACGATCTCCAACACGTTAAAGACCTGCGCCGTCAACCTCTCCAAGATGTGCAACGACCTGCGCCTGCTGTCCAGCGGACCGCGGACCGGATTCGGCGAGATCAACCTGCCGCCGATGCAGAACGGATCCTCGATTATGCCGGGCAAGATCAACCCGGTTATCCCGGAGGTTGTGACACAGGTTGCCTTCCATGTCATCGGAAACGACACCACAATCACGATGGCGGCTGAGGCTGGCCAGATGGAGTTGAACGCGTTTGAGCCGGTTGTCTTCTACTCCCTGTTCTCTTCCATCACCTCGATGACAGGCGCTGTGAATACGCTTGTGAAGAACTGTATTCTCGGCATTACCGCAAATGAGAAACGGTGCGAGGATCTCGTTTCTAAGAGTGTCGGCATCACAACGGCGCTCTGCCCGTATATCGGATACCAGAAAGCGGCCTCGATTGCAAAGAAATCGCTGAAGACGGGCGAGAGTGTTACTTCTCTGGTTCTGAAAGACGAACTGCTGACACAGAAACAGCTCGACGACATTCTCGATCCGTACGCTCTGACCGGACCGGAACTGCCGGCAGAAGACGATCTGGCTGGCTGAATGTAACTGCTGCTTTCCTTCATAATTTCTTAATGATACGCAAAAAGGCTTCCCGGATTTTCTTGCTGTCCGGGAAGCCTTTTTCTGTCGTTTTCTTTTATATCAAACTCTGTTTAGATTCTCGCTACGCCGCTCTTCCTTGCTGCCTCTGCAACGGCTGCTGCCACCGCATCTTTGACACGCGGATCAAAGGCTGCCGGGAGGATGTAGTCTGCGTTCAGCTCTTCATCGCTTACCAGGCCTGCGATTGCGTAAGCTGCTGCGACCTTCATTTCATCGTTGATATCAGATGCTCTCACATCGAGCGCTCCGCGGAAGATGCCCGGGAAGCAGAGTACGTTGTTGACCTGGTTCGGGTAATCGCTTCTTCCTGTGCTGACAACGGCTGCTCCTGCTGCTTTCGCCTCGTCCGGGAAAATCTCCGGCGTCGGATTTGCGCAGGCAAAGATGATCGGATCTTTTGCCATCGTACGTACCATATCGGGAGTGAGCGTACCCGGCGCAGAAACGCCAATAAAAATATCGGCTCCTTTGATTACCTCTGCAAGCGTGCCCTTCTCATGGTTGTAGTTTGTGATCTTCGCCATCTCCTCTTTGATCGGGTTGAGGCCGTCGCGTCCCTCGTAAATCGCACCTTTGCGGTCTGTCATGATGACGTTTTTGAGACCCATCGAAATCAGCAGGCGGATAATGGCGATTCCGGCTGCACCGGCTCCTGAGGTAACAATTTTGACTTCATCCAGTTTCTTTCCAACCAGTTTCAGCGCATTGATGACACCGGCCAGTGTGATCACGGCTGTTCCATGCTGATCATCGTGGAAAATCGGAATATCACAGCATTCCTTTAATTTCTTCTCGATCTCAAAACATCTCGGTGCGGAGATGTCCTCCAGGTTGACACCGCCGAAGCTTCCTGCGAGAAGACGCACGGTATTGACAATATCATCCACATCCTTGCTGCGCACGCAGAGCGGGATTGCATCGACACCACCGAATTCTTTAAACAGCACGCATTTTCCTTCCATGACCGGCATGCCGGCCTCCGGGCCGATATCTCCAAGTCCGAGAACTGCGGTTCCATCTGTAACAACAGCTACCGTGTTCCATCTTCTGGTCAGCTCGTAGCTCTTGTTGACATCTTTCTGAATTTCCAGGCACGGCGCCGCCACACCCGGTGTATAGGCAAGACTCAAGGCATCTTTTGTATCTACGGCCGCCCGGGAAGTGACCTCAAGCTTTCCGCGTAATTCATAGTGCATTTTTAATGATTCTTTTGCGTAATCCATCGCTTTTTTCCTCCATTTCATGTGTGACTGCGTCTCATTAATAATAGGAAGAGAGATTCACGCGTCACACGGGATGTCTGTTCGCTGCACCCCTATTATAACAAGCGTTCTCTAAATTTCAACCGGTGTTTTGATTAATGAAAAAATTTCTACTTTTCCGCCAAAAACGGCTGCTTCATTTGCGAAATTTTATCAAAAATACTCTTTTTCTTTCTCTCAGCCGCAGTCCGATCCTGCCCGGAGGGCTTTTTTTGCTTTACAGTAAAATTCAACAAAGTTTTTTATAAAGCAAAAAATCTGCCCGCCTCCCATCCTTTTCAGACTGGAAAACAGACAGATTTTTTTCTTTACTCCGCCACAATATTCTGCAGCCAGACTCCTTTCTTGACAAGGACAAATCCAATCACGCACTTGATCAGGTCAACCGACATAACCATAAAGTAGATTGCGTAGATCGAAAGTCCGGTAAAACGGCTCAGGCAGAAAGCCACCGGCACACTGACAACCCAGATGAATACGCTGTCGAACAGGAACGTGATGATCGTTTTTCCACCGGAGCGCAGGGTAAAGTAGCTTGCATGCAGGAATGCATTGACCGGCATGAACATGGCCACTTCCACGATGAAGATTGCCGCCATGTGGCGTACTTCGTCCGTCGTGTTGTAGAGGCGTGGGAAGAGCGGAGCCACGAGCGCCATCAGCGCGCCGATCACAATACAGAGTAATACAGAAAACGTGATCAGCTTCGTATCGGTATCCTTTGCCTCTTCCATCCTTCCGGCTCCGAGGAGCTGTCCGACGATGATGGCAACGGAATCGCCGAGTGCGATGAAAACGACGTTGAACAGGTTCGAGATCGTGTTGGAGATATTCATCGCGGCTACGACATTCAGTCCACGCACGGAGTAACACTGCATCAGGATCGCAACGCCGCCGGCCCAGAACGTTTCGTTCAGCATCAGCGGTGTTCCTTTGATGAGGATCTGTTTCGTCAAAGCCGCCGGAACACGGATCGTGCGGTACAGATGCTTCGTAAAACGATATTTTTCTTTGTTTCCATGCGTGCGGATCAGCACAATCGCCATCTCCACGTAACGGGACAGCACCGTTGCGGCTGCCGCGCCGACAACGCCGAGCTGCGGTGCACCGAATTTTCCGTAGATTAAAATGTAGTTAAAAACCAGATTAACGAAGACAGCGGTAATACCGGCCTTCATCGGAAGCATTGTCTCGCCGCATTCGCGCAGCGTGCTGGCATAAAGCTGCACAAACAGGAACGGCGGGAGTCCTACCAGCATGACCTTCATATAAGAAATGCCATAGGCTAATGTCGCATTCATGTCCTGGCTTCCCTGATCGCCTGTCAGGTAGAGACGAATCAGAGGCTCGTGCGCACCAAGGAAAATAGTGATTGCCGCTGCCGTCAGGATCACGCCGATCCAGAGCTTGAAGCGGAAGGTGTTTCGCACACCCTCGTCGTTGCCCTGTCCGAAATACTGCGCAGTGAAGATTCCTGCGCCAGACACGCCTCCAAAGATACAGAGGTTATAGATAAAAAGAAGCTGATTGACGATCGCAACACCGGACATCTGCTCGGTGCCGACCTGTCCTACCATGATGTTGTCGAGAAGGCTGACAAAGTTGGTGATACCGTTCTGAATCATAATCGGCATCGCAACGCCAAGCACCATCAGGTAAAACCGTTTGTCCCCAATAAATTTTCTGTGTTTCTGCATGGTTTCCCCCTTTTCTTGCTGTATAAAATAAATGACATAAATCGGAGCCCTTCTGGATTTCTCCAGGCAGGCCCCGAACAGTAATGCTTATTATACACGATTCATGTTTAGAAAGAAAGATCCTTTTTATCTTTTTTCTGGCTTTTTTTGACATAAATCGCCGCAGTTCCAATTGCTTCAACAGGATTTTATTTTGTTTTTCCCATCATCTTCTCAAATTTTCCCGGAACTTTCACATAAACCTGGTATTTCTCCTTGTCAATGCTGCAAAGCGGCACAAAGGAAATGCCATCAACCGAAAAGTGCAGACCGTCTTTCTTTTCCACCTGCGCATCCAGTGTTTCTTCCGTTAATGGCAGGTGCAGGAAATCTTTTTCTTCCGTCAGCGCTGCCAGTACGTAAGGGCCATACAGCAGTGCTGCCGTATCACGCACATCTGGTGTCTTCTCCAGTCCTCCTTCTTGACCTTGATTTCATCCGCCCGGATCACATCGCGCCTTGTCTTTTCGGACGTCAGCAGCTCGATAAGATCCTGTTCCTGTGGACTTTGTCAAATCAATTTCTCAAGTAATGACAGAATCACCTTCAGCACACCGGCCAGTACCATCACAAAGATGGGATTCTTTTTGCCTTTCCGTAATAGAACAAGGCAGATGATAAAAATCGCGACAAGACTCCAGTTCGTCTGGGCCAGCCGGATGACCGTTCCGCCTTCGCTGCCCCAGAACGCCGTGACCAGGATCGAGATTCCTGCCGAACCAATCATGGCCACAACCGCCGGGCGGAGGGAGTGGAGGATTCCCTGGAGCATTGCCATTTCGCGGTATTTTAAATATAGCTTCGCAAGCAGTGTGACGAGAATACACGACGGCAGAATACATCCAAACGTTGCCACGAGCGCTCCTGGGATGCCTGCGATTTTAATTCCGACGAAGGTTGCCGAATTGACTGCGATCGGCCCCGGTGTCATCTGAGAGATGGTGATAAGATCCGTAAACTCCGACATCGAAAGCCAGCCGTGTCCCTGCACCACCTGTCCCTGAATCAGCGGCATGGCCGCATAGCCTCCGCCGAAGCTGAGCAGGCCGATCTGGAAAAAGCTTAAAAATAGCTGAAAATAAATCATTTCGCACCCCTCCGTTTCGCCAGAATCGTCCGCACCGCACCGATGACACCGCAGACCAGTACAATATAAATCACGTTGACCTTGAAAAAACAGGCTGCTGCAAACGCACAGACAAGAATCACCAGCGACAGCGGATCTTTTTCTTTCACAACCCCGGCTCCCATCTCATACGTCACGGATGCAATCACGGCTCCGACGCCTGCCTGCATTCCTTCGAGCATCTGGCTCACGAAAAAATTATCCCGGAACGCCTGATAGCAGACCGAAATCACAGAGATAATCAGAAACGGCGGAATAATCGTTCCAATAATCGAAACCAGCACACCAATCATCCCCGCCAGTTTATACCCGACAACAATCGCCCCATTCACCGCAATCGGCCCCGGCGATGACTGCGCAATCGCCACCAGATCGAGCATCTCATTCTCCTCTATCCAGTGGTACTCATCCACAAATTTCTTCTTCATCAGCGTCACAATCACATAACCGCCGCCGAACGTAAATGCACTCAGATACAGCGTGGAAAGGAACAGCTTCTGCAGTACCTTACGTTTTGACTCCATTCTTTTCACCTCGTTTTTTCCGATCTGTCTCCCGTTGTTTTTATATAATGAAAAAATCCCGGTTTCCCGGGATCTTTCATAGTAAGCTGATGACGGGAATCGAACCCGTGACCTCCGCCTTACCAAGGCGACGCTCTACCGACTGAGCCACATCAGCATTCGCAAGTTGTTTTGTTTTTTTGTTAGCTCCTTGCTACATTTGGTATTCTATCAAAACTATAGTGAATTGTCAACAGTTTTTTCTACAAATTTGAAAATTTTTATTTGTTCACAGATTTTCCTGCACTTTTGACAATTCACCGTAATTTTTTCGGTTGTTTTCCCATCTCACGAACAGACCTCCCGCACTTTACTGCGTATTCTCTGCAGTGCATTGTCGATTGCCTTCGGCTGCTTTCCAAGTTTTTCTGCAATCTGCGTATAATCGTACCCTTTCAGATACAATTCCAGCACCTGGTACTCAAATTTGCTGAGCCGTTCTTTGATCCGCTCATGCATGCCGATTACGTTTTCCCGGCTGATCATGATCTCCTCCGGTGTCTCCTCGTCCACCAGGCGCAGCTCCTGCTCGGAAACCGGTTCGCTTAACGAAACGAAGCTGTTCAGCGGTTGATGCTTCTGGCGCTGGGACGATGCCACTGCAGAATACATCTGACGGTCGATGCACAGGCCGGCGAAGGTGGCAAACGATGCCTCCTTCCCCGGTTTGTAGTCACGCACTGCCTTAAAAAGTCCGAGCATGCCCTCCTGGATCAGATCCTCGTGATCTCCGCCCACCAGGTACAGCGCCCTCGCCCTGGTCCGCACCAGCGATTTGTATTTGTCGATCAGATAATCGGTAATCTCGCGTTCTCCTGCCCGCAGACGCGCAATCAGCTCCTCATCCGTACAGGTATCGTAATCTTTCACCATCATATCTCTTGTATCCTTCATCTTTCTTCCGCCGGAGCGTAATGTGATTTTCCGCAATTTCTAGCAGCTTCTCTGTCTTACAATCTCATAAGCGAGCACGCCGGCTGCCACGGAAGCGTTCAGAGAGTCGATATCGCCTTTCATCGGAATTGTGGCTGTGAAGTCGCAGTTTTCTCTCACCAGACGGCTGACACCCTCTCCCTCATTTCCGATTACAAGGCCGATCGGTCCTTTGAGGTCGAGATCATACATTCTCTGTCCGTTCATGTCCGCGCATACAAACCAGATGCCCTTTTCCTTCAGCATTTCCATGGTCTGCACCAGATTCGTCACCTTTGCCACCGGTGTGTAATTTAATGCACCTGCCGACGTTTTGGCAACGGTTGCTGTCAGGCCGACTGCGCGGTGCTTCGGCACGATGACACCATGTGCGCCTGCCAGGTTTGCGGTACGGATGATCGCACCGAGGTTATGCGGATCCTCAATGCCGTCCAGCAGAAGGATAAATGGCGGCTCTCCTTTCTCCTCTGCGCGCGCGAGGATGTCCTCAACGGTTGCATAACTGTAGGAAGCCACCTGTGCAATGACACCCTGATGCTTTCCGGTGGTGGACAGCTCGTCAAGACGTTCTTTTTCTACATAATTGATGATGGTATCGTGTTTTTTCGCCTCACGGATGATCGTGCGGATCGGGCCGTCCTGGCTGCTTGCAAGGACGAACAGCTTGTCCACGGTCTTGCCGGAGCGGAACGCCTCGATGACAGCGTTTCTTCCCTCTACCATGCCGCCTGTAAACTCCTCATCCGCCTGCTGTACTTCCTGTTTTCTGTCTCTGTCACGGTAATCTCGTTTCCCCTTAAAGTCACGTTTTTTTCCGTCTCTTCTCTCAAAGTTTCTCTTGTCGTTTCTGTTGTTTTCTCTCATATCATTCCTGTTCCGCGGTCCCAAAAGCAGTGGGAACTTTTGCTTTTTCAAAAGCCCCACTGCCCTGCCGCTTCTTTTTTATTTTCTGAATCTTATCTGCTCTCACACTTCGCCAAGTCCTGCCCGGATCAGGTCGATCATCCGCTTGTAATCCCCTTTCAGGTACAGATACCCCATCACGGCCTCAAACCCGGTTGCCCGGCGGTAGTCGATCGTGGACGCATTTTTTGCCTTGGTATAGGATTTCGCATTTCTGCCTCTTTTATAAATCTGTTTTTCCTCTTCGGTAAACAGCGGCTCCAGAATTTCAATCATCGCCGACTGTTTCTCCGCCTTTACAAGCCCTGCCGCATGGCGGTGCAGCTTGTTGACCTGCATATTTGCTTTCCGCACCAGAATCGTGCGGATGACGATCTCATACGCAGCATCCCCGATGTAGGCCAGCGTAAGCGGCGAATACATGCGGATGTCATGCTGTTCCAGTCCGAATACCTCCGAAAGATAATCCTTCTCCCCGAAAACCGCCTCTGGAAAAAGCTCCTCGTTTTCTGTCTCTTTGCCCACTTCCGTCACTTCTGTTCTGTCCTTTCTTTTTTCCTCATCTGACGCAGCTCGCCCTCCAGCTCGAGCACACGGTTCGTAAGCTCCGTATTCTCCTGCTGCAGTACTTTGATATCCTCGAAAATCGGGTCCGGCAGATGAATGTGATCCATGCTTTTTCTCGGAATCCGCACATCATTCTGCTTCACAATGTGCCCCGGCACGCCGACGACGGTACAGTTCGGCGGAACCTCCTCGATCACAACCGATCCGGCTCCGATTTTGGAGTTTTCCCCGATCGTAAACGATCCGATGATCTTCGCACCGGCGCTGACCATAACATTGTCCTTCAGCGTCGGATGACGTTTCCCGGTCTCCTTACCATTACCGCCAAGCGTCACGCCCTGATACAGCGTCACGTTGTCTCCGATAATGGCTGTTTCTCCGATAATCACACCAGAACCATGATCAATAAACAATCCCTTTCCGATCGTCGCACCCGGATGGATTTCGATACCGGTTTTTCTCGCTGCCCGCTGTGAAATCCACCTGGCCAGAAAGTAATGGCCTTTCAGATATAGCTTGTGCGCCCGTCTGTACTTCAGCATAACACGAAATGAAGGATACAGCAAGACTTCCATGGGAGAATGTATCGCCGGATCCCGCTCCTGAATCACCTGAAATTCCTCTTTAAAATACGCGAAAAAACTCATCTTTCCTCTCCTTGCCTCCTGCCAGGACTTTTTCAGATTTTTATTTCTTACCACCTTTTTTGCCCGAAGGGCAATATTCAAAAACGGAGCTGTTTCATCTCCGATAAAGACGAAATAGCTCCGTGGTTCCACTTTACTTTAAGGGCACACCTGCCCTCTTCTTTTCTTCTGCATAACGTGCAGGACCCGTGCCGGACTACCCACTTTTTCCGCTTCACCCGGCCAGCTTCCGGACGCACTTCAAAAACCCTCGTTTCAGGCAGCTTCCAGCCCCATTTGTCTGCCATTCTCTGTGAAACAATTCTGATTTTCTACTTTTTCCGTTCCAAGCCTTTTTCTGTTTCCGTTTGTTCTAGTTTATGCAAATTTTTCTCGTTTGTCAAGCAAATTTCCGCCGGATCCACTTGCTGATTTCGACCGCCGGAATGACAAGCAGTCCAAGGCCGATCGCCACATCATATTCCAACGCGCTGATCCGCTCAAAACCGAACGCACTCGACAGTGCCGGGATGTAAATGACGGCGGATGTGAGGACAAATGAGAGTGCCATCGCGCCCCACAGATACTTGTTCTGATGCTTCATATGGAAAATAGAACCTTTCCGTGATCTCATATTGAAGGAATGGAAAATTTCCACCATAGAGAGTGTCAGAAACGCCATCGACATGCCGTCCGGGCTGTTGACGATTTCCCAGCGGCCGGCTTCCAGATAGTGGCCGATGAAGTAGGACGCCAGCGTCAGCACCGTAATCACGATGCCCTGAAACGCAACATCAAAGCCGAGGCCGTCCGCAAAAATACCGTCATCCGCATTTCTCGGCGGGCGTTTCATGATGTCTGCCTCACCGTCCTCCATACCGAGCGCCAGCGCCGGGAAGCAGTCCGTAATCAGGTTGATCCAGAGCAGATGCACCGGATTTAAAATCGTAAAGCCCATCAGCGTCGCGCAGAAAATCGACAGCACCTCGGCAAGGTTCGATGCCAGAAGGAACTGAATTGCCTTACGGATATTATCGTAGATTCGTCTTCCTTCCTCAACCGCTACGATGATCGTCGCAAAGTTGTCGTCCGCGAGCACCATATCTGCCACGTTTTTCGTCACATCCGTTCCCGTGATGCCCATTCCGATGCCGATATCCGCACGCTTGATCGACGGCGCATCGTTGACTCCGTCTCCTGTCATCGCGGTGATTCTGCCTTTCCGCTTCCACGCATCGACAATCCGCACTTTATGCTCCGGCTGAACGCGTGCGTAAACAGCATATTCCTCGATTCTCCGGTCAAGCTCCTCATCGCTTAACTGGTCAATCTCGGCTCCCGTTACCGCTTTCCAGCCCGCCTCCAGAATACCCAGCTCTTTTGCAATAGCAACCGCTGTGTCTTTGTGGTCACCCGTAATCATCACCGGACGGATGCCTGCCCCGCGGCATTCCCGGATCGCATCGACTACTTCCGGCCGCACCGGATCAATCATACCGCAAAGTCCTAAAAAGCAGAGATCCTGCTCCAGAAAGTCCGGCTCCTGGGAGGACGGCATCTGGTTCCACGCTCTTCCTGCTGCCGCCAGCACGCGGAGTGCCTGGTCTGCCATCGCCTTGTTCTGCGACAGGATTTCCTGCCGGAATGCTTCTGTCATCGGCTGTTTTCTGCCGTCACGCCAAACGGAGGTACACCGCTTCAGAATCTCATCCGGTGCGCCTTTTGTGCAGGAAAAATACGTTCCGTCGTTTGCGCGGTGGATCGTTGTCATGCGTTTCCGCATCGAATCAAACGGCGCTTCCCCGACACGCGGATACTGGACGGACAGGCTCTTCTTCGGGCATCCCTCTTTCTGCGCATCGTTGACCAACGCACATTCCGTCGGTTCTCCGACTGCCTCGCCGTTTTCGTCCGGCTCCGCATCGGAGCAGAGTGCCATGACGGATACGAGACGTTTTATATCACTTCCCTCATGTTTTACCACGGTCATCTTATTCTGGGTCAGCGTTCCTGTCTTATCCGAGCAGATCACCTGCGTACAGCCGAGCGTCTCGACAGCCGTCAGTTTCCGGATCACCGCATTCCGCTTTGACATTTTGGTCACACCGATGGAAAGCACGATTGTGACAACTGCTGCAAGTCCTTCCGGAATTGCCGCTACGGCAAGGCTGACGGCTACCATAAAGGTATTTAAGATGTTCTGCGGCGTCACGCCCTCTTTTAAAATGCCGACAACGAAAATCACGGCACAGATGGCGAGCACCATCACGCTTAAGATTTTGCTGAGCTGGTTCAGCCGCTTCTGCAGCGGTGTGCTCTCATCCGCCGACTGCGTCAGAACATGGGCGATTTTTCCCATCTCGGTTTTCATACCCGTTCCGGTGATAACAGCGCGGCCGCGGCCATAGACAACGGTGCTTCCCATATAGACCATGTTTTTCCGGTCCCCGAGCGGAACCTCGCTGGCTGCGCCGGCGTTCAGAACATCCGCTGTTTTATTGACCGGGACAGATTCTCCGGTCAGCGCTGCTTCCTCGATTTTCATGCTGGCGCTCTCTAAAATACGGCCATCCGCCGGAACAGCATCGCCCGCTTCGAGAATTACAATATCACCGGGTACGAGCTCCTCGCTCTTTTTCACTTCCATTTTCCCGCCGCGCATCACCTTCGACGTGGCTGCCGCGATCTCCTGCAGAGCTTCAATCGCTTTCTCTGCCTTGCTCTCCTGCAGAACACCGAGCACCGCATTAATGATGACAACGGTGAGAATAATGACCACATCAGCGTACGATTCGCCTTCATACGCCGATGTGATGCCGGAAATCAGCGCTGCGGCGAGCAGGATCAGGATCATCGGGTCTTTCAGCTCTTCGAAAAACCGCTGCAGATTGCTCTTCTTTTTTCCCGCCGCCAGCCGGTTCGGTCCGTGTTCGGAAAGCCGCCGCGCAGCTTCCGCCTCGGAAAGTCCCTGCTCCGTTGTCTGTAACTCATCAAGAATCTTCGAACTTTTTTCCAGATACTCTTTCATTTCCATCCGTCCTTTCTTCTGAAAACGCTTTTTTGCGTTCCTATGATAAGTTCCCACTGGTACACCGGTCTCTTTCTATATAGAAAAAGACCTATCCGCACCATATTTGTTGATACAGATAAGTCTTGTCATTTCATACAAAGCCAGAAGAAATGCTTTTTCTTCGGTTGTTGGCCTTATAGCGTCACGTATGCCGCCGACTACTCCCTTATTCTTCTTCCAGTCTACCACATCTTCCGGCCTTGTGCAATCGCATTTCTCTTTTATTCTTCTGCGTTCTTTGCGCATCCTGGGCAGCCGCTGCATCCGCCTGCGATCCGGTCGTCCGGCATCAGGTCGAGTGCCTTGGAAATGCAGCAGATCGCCTGTGCGGAAATTCCCTCTTTCTTTCCGGTAAAGCCAAGTCCTTCCTCGGTCGTTGCCTTGATATTGACCTGATCCTCTTCGAGATGAAGCGCCTCCGCCACATTTTTCACCATCGTGTCGATGTATGGCAGGAGCTTCGGCTTCTGTGCAATAACGGTTGCATCGATATTTTCAATCAGATACATCCGCTCCTCGAGCATCTCACCCACTTTTTTCAGCAGTTCGATGCTGTCTGCGCCCTCATACGCCGGATCATTGTCCGGAAAATGGCGTCCGATGTCCCGCAGTGCTGCAGCGCCGAGAAGCGCATCCATAATGGCATGGACCAGCACATCTGCATCGGAATGTCCCAGAAGGCCATATTCATACGGGATTTCCACACCGCCCAGAATCAGTTTCCGGTTTTCCACCAGTTTATGCACATCGTAACCCATTCCTACTCGCATTGTTCGTTCCTCCGCTTCGTTACTTTCTAGTTAAATCCATACAGCTTCTGCGCTACCTTGTAAGCATAGACTGCAATTTTCTGTCCCGGTTTTGATTTGCTGCTCATAACAGTTCCGAAAATGCCGTGGCGGATGCGGAAGTAATCGGCTGCATCCTCCTGCTTCAGGTATCTCCACAGATCGTTCTTTTTCTCGAGATTTTCTTCCGTTCCGGAGCGCATCATCATCACGGAAGAAACCGTCATAATAATGGTCAGATAGCTGATCATATATTTCCGCAGGTACTTCGACAGCCCTTTCTGTTCACCAAGGTAATCGATCATCAGCTTGTTGACACGGATCTGCTGGTCAATTCTGCCGATCATGACTTTCTCGTTAACCGACTGGTCGGCTCTTCCAATAAAGTAGCGGTAGAAATTGACATCGAGATAATACATCGTTTTGACGTACGGAAGCGGAATAAACGCAACCAGATTATCCACATAGAAGGTGTGCTCCGGTAGCTTCATGCCGCACTCTCTTAAAAGAGAAGTCCGGTAAATCAGCGAATGCATCAGCAGATAATGTGTTTTGCCGAGAGCTTTCGCCTCATCCCATCCGAAAAAGCGGCCTTCCGGCAGCGATTTCGCATAGCGCATCACACGTTTTCTCTTGGCGCCCTCTTTTTCATACACATAGTTACTGATCAGAAGGTCGAGTGTTTTCGGTCCGCGTACGACTTCTGCCAGAACATTTAAAATCTTCTGGTATGCCTCTGGGTTTACCCAGTCATCACTGTCCACAACTTTAAAGTACAGACCCGTCGCATTTTCCACACCCGTGTTGACTGCTCCGCCGTGGCCCTTGTTTTCCTGATGAATCGCTTTTACAATCGTCGGATATTTTTCCTGATAGCGGTCTGCAATCTCTGTGGTTCCGTCCTTGGAACCATCGTCCACGATCAGAATTTCTACTTCTTCTCCGCCGACCAGCAGCGAATCGATACATTTCTCCATATATGCTTCTGAATTATAGCATGGTACTGCAATTGATAAAATCTTCATCTTTTTTTCTCCCTGCTCTTTTTTGCTCTTCTGCCGTTTCAGGCACGTTCCAGATCTGTATATTTTGCGTATTCCGCAAACGCAGACGGAATGGCATATCTTTCAGCCGCGGTTTTCGCATCCGCAAAAATCAATCCGGCTTTTTCTTCCCCTTCCTGCTCCACATCGTTTCCTGCAATTTTAATGGCGTATCCTGTGATATGCCACTCGACATGGGAAAAAATGTGCTTGTACGGCGGCAATGCCTGAATATGAAGCGGCGTCACGCCGAATTTTTCTGCCTCTTCAAGTGCTTCCTGTTCGGAGAGCACGCCATCGAAGTTCGGGAACTCGTAAAGTCCCGCCAGAAGTCCTTTTTTCGGCCGTTTCCGCACTGCTGTGTGCGCACCGTCCAGAAATAACAGAACGGTTCTGTCTTCGATTCTGCGCGGCTTTGCGCTCTTTTTAAACGGATATTCCGTCCAGGTCTGATGCCGTCCCGCCAGACACTGGTCAAAAAGCGGACAGACTTCACATTTTGGTGCTCCGTTCGGCAGACAGACCATTGCGCCGAGATCCATCATCGCCTGATTGAAGGCTCCCGGATCTTCTGCCGGCATGATTTCGGTCAATTCCGCTTCCACGCGGTTTTTCACGGACTGCTTTAAAATGTCCTCACCGTCCTCCCGGAGGCGTGCCATCACACGAAGCACATTTCCGTCCACCGCCGGCACCGGAATGCAAAACGCGATCGATGCAACGGCTCCCGCTGTGTAATTTCCAATTCCCGGAAGTCCTTTTAAGGCTTCGTAATCTGCCGGAAATACACCGTCATACACTTCCATAATTTTCTGTGCGGCCTTCTGCATATTCCGCACACGGTTATAGTAACCAAGGCCTTCCCAGAGCTTCAAAAGCTTTTCCTCGGGACAGACCGCAAGTGCTGCGACATTGGGCAGTTCACGCATAAACCGCTCATAAAACGGCTTGACCGCCTCCACCCTCGTCTGCTGGAGCATAATCTCGGAAACCCAGATTTCATACGGGTTCTTTTTTTCTCTCCACGGCAGCACTCTTTTATTTTCGCCATACCATTTCAATAATGGCTTTGTGATTGTGTCCTGCATAGTAATCTCCTGTTAATATATCATTCTTATTTTGCCACATTTTCCTCCAAAATGCAAAATAAACATTGCGCTCTCACGTGTTTTTGATTAAAATTAATAAATACTTTAAAAGAATAACCAAAACCCTTAAGATATGGAGGAAAAACTCTTGATCGACAGTATTATTTTTGATGTGGACGGCACCCTGTGGGACTCCACAGACGTTGTTGCCGACGCATGGAATCAGATTCTGAAAAAAGAAACTGATATGACACCAAACCTCACCGGAGCCGTGTTAAAAGGCCTGTTCGGCCGCCTGCTCCCGGATATCGCCGCCGTCATTTTCCACGAATATCCAAAGGAGCGCCAGTTAGAACTGATCGAGGCATGCTGTGCCAAAGAGCATGAGGCACTTCTTGCGACACCGGCTCCTGTTTATCCGGGACTTGTCGATGCACTTTCTATTCTTTCCAGACATTACCCGCTTTATATCGTAAGCAACTGCCAGGCGGGCTATATCGAAGTTTTTCTGGAAGCCACAGGCCTCGGTCACTATTTCAAAGGCCATCTCTGTCCTGGCGATACCGGAAAGGCAAAGGCAGACAACATCCGTACAATCATCGAACAGAACCATCTGCAGCACGCGGTCTATGTCGGCGATACCGACGGCGACTACAAGGCGACACACGAGGCCGGAATCCCGTTTGTCCATGCCGCATACGGTTTTGGTCAGACCGAAAACCCGGACTACACCATCACTTCCCCGATGGATCTTGTCACACTGTTCGTACCGGAAAATTAATTTTTAACAGTTTCTTTCTCATAAAAAATACGCATTCCTGTTTTGATAACGGAATGCGTATTTTTTATGTTCTATTTCTTCTTTTCTCAGCTCTCGCCCTTACCTGGGTAATCATCGTCACCCGTATGGTCTCCCTGATCCGGTGCGCTCGGTTCCGGTGTCGACGGGGTCTCGGTCGGTGCTACGGTCGGCTCCGGCGTAGACGGGACCTCGGTCGGTGCTGCGGTCGGTTCCGGCGTAGACGGGGTCGATGGAGTTGATGGGGTTGATGGAGTTGATGGGGTTGATGGAGTTGATGGGGTTGATGGAGTTGACGGCGTGTAATCATCGTACGTGTAGGATGGCGTTCTCGTCGGCGTTACTGTCGTGGTATTCGTCGTATCATCGACATTTTCGTCATCTGCTTCCGGTGCCTGTGTCACAGTAAGCGTGTCTTCACTTACCTCATAAGCTTCGGAATAATAAATGATAACCGGTGTTCCGCCATCGACATTGTCATATAATGCCTGTGCCACTGCAGTCGGAAGTGCAACAGATCCTGTCGTCGATCCTGCAGTCAGATACAGGTTTCCGCCGAAACTGCTTCTCCAGGAAGCATCGTAGAAACCAATCTCTCCATTGAACGGAATCCAGGAATCCACATCTCTTTCCCAGGAATAGCTGCCGTCTGCCTGAAGCTCTCCGTGCAGTTTTTTCTGGCTTTCTTTTGCTGCGGTTGTGTAGATACCCGGCTTCGTGTAGCTGCTCTGCTCCATCAGACCGGTTACACAGTCACCGTCGACAACCAGATTTCCATCTTTGTAGAGCCAGATATGCTGACGGCTGGCATCAACCTCAACATACGTCTTGCCGAATCCGTTGTTCTCTGTGGAAGCAGCAAACTCTCTCTGCGCATACTGCGGCTCTCTTGCATCTGCTGCGTGAGCATCTACTTCTTCTGCGATCTTTGCAATCTCCTGCTCCTGATCCACTTTCCATCCGTAGCCTTCCTGGCTGATGGTCACGCCGCCTTCGATACCGGTTGCCGGGAAGGTGTGATCCTTGCCATCGGTATCAATCGCTGCCGCAAGATTTGCCACATATTCTTTTACTCTTTCATTCCACTGGTTTTCATCTTTGGAATAATTTCCATCCGCATCGACTGCCAGCCAGTCTTTCATGGTATTTCCGTCAAGAACCTGTGTTGTTCCATCCGGCATACTGTATGTGATGCTTGCGCGTACCAGTTCATTTAACTGATCCTTCTGTGCATTCAGTGTTTCGTCATCTGCTGTTACCAAGGTTCCGTCGTAAACGCCTGCTTTTTCAAGATCCACTTCGGTATCCGCATTGATCAGCGCGTTTTCGATGCACTGTTTTGCAAGGGTAAGATCCATTCCCTCACCCATAACAGCATCCACAATCTCAAACTCATTGTTCTGGAAGGTGATGTAGGCGCTGGCCGGTGCATTCTCACCGTCTGCGGACTGGAATTCGTCAAATCCATCAATCACCGCATCCAGTTTTTCCTGACTGTACTGCATGGTGACCTGGGAATCTTTCTCTTTTCCGCCATTTCCCAGGAACCAGAGGAAACTGTTCTGTTTCTTTAACACGCTCTCCACGCTGCCGTCTCCGGCGTAGGTGTAGTCGATGTCTTTTCCGCTGACACTCTTCGTATCATTGTCTTTGAATTTTACATTTAAGGTATAGTTTGCAGCCTGCTCTTTGATTTTCGTTTCTGCCTCTTTGGCCGTCATATCTGAGCAGTCTACTCCGTTGATGGTTGTTCCGTTGAAAAAATAATTCTGGTAATGGAACATTTTGCTTCCATAGAAAAAGCCTCCCACAGCAATAACAGCAACGGCTGCAACGGCGATAACCGCACCGCCTTTTCCCTTTTTCTTCTGCGGTTTTGCGCCATGCGGAATGTACTCTTCGTCGTCATCCTCATAATCGTCGTAGTCATCATCCTCATCGTCTATTTCCGGCATTGGGATATGGCCTACCGTGTCGCTGACGAGGCGCTCCATTGCGGCTTCCACCTGATCACCAAGCACTTCTTTCTCCGAACCCTTGGTCTCTGTCTTCTCTTCTCCCAGCAGATCATCCTCATCTGCGAATGGATCGTTGATGATCAGATCATCATCCACCATCACTTCTTCCGGTTCCGATTCTGTTTTTGTCTCCGCCGGCGTCTCTTCGATTTCTTCTTCCTCTTCTGTAAATTCCGGAATCTCGATGTCCTGCGTCACAGGCTCCACTTTGGTCTGCTTCATTTTCTGCTTCGCTTCTTCGTCTTTTGCACGCTCAGTTGCCTCAAGGACACTTCGCAGATTACTTAAATTTGCAGTCTCATCCGGGATGTGATCTTCGCTTTTTGTTTCTTTGCTTTCAAATTCAATGGAGTCTTCGATGTCTGCCAGTTCTTCCTGGAATGTTTCACCGCTCTCCTTTTCCGCCAGGTCACGGTCAATCTCTTTTTGCAGGGCAGCCCAAAGTTTACCGTCCTTTAAATCATCATCTTCAAACTTCATATTTTTTGCTCCTCATAGTTCTGTGTCTGCACTTTACTTACTTCTCTTCTTTTTTCCTTAAAAATGCCCCTATAGATTTCTTCTTTCGTCCAAGGGCACATACACTGTTAAGTATATCATAAAATCCGACAAAAAAAAGCAAAAAATTTGGTTTTGGCAAATTTCTCACTTTTTTCGTAAATCACCTATGGAATTCGTAAAAAAATACCTTCTGCAGCGCTTCTCCGAGGAAAATTCCAAGGGCAATTGCGCCTGCCGCGGTCGCTGTCTCTAAAAGATACGTTCCAACCATGTTTTCCGGCCCCATAACGATCGAGTAGACGATGCGGTACATACCGGCTCCCGGCACCATCGGAAGAATGCCCGGGATCACGAAAAGGATCACCGGCGCTTTGAAATGACGCGCCATTGCCTGGGAAACCAGGGCGACGGCAACGGCGGCAAGAAAGTTCTTCATCAGAATGCCGTCGTTGAATACTTCCACGATCAGATAGACCGCCCAGCCGATCATACCGACACCGGCCGTGTAGCATTCCAGCTTTTTTGGTGCGTTCAACAGTCTTGAAAATCCCCAGATTGCAACCCAGGCTCCAAGGGATTTCAGGATGATTTCACCTGCTATTCTCATATTTTTGCTTTAACCTCATCTTTTTTCTGTATCGGTTTTCTCTACCGCACCAGTGGACGGAGCAGCAGCATGCCAAGTCCCACGCCGATTGCGATGGCCGCAGCGGTTACAAACGCCTCAAGCATCCGTGCCGCACCGGAAATGTAGTCGCCGTGCAGGGTATCATACACCGCATTCGTGATCGCCACACCCGGTACGAGGGGCATGATCGATGCAATGATAATGACGTTCAGATCCATGGTCCCCGGCAGGTAATGAACACAGAGAATCGATGTGACCGCCAGCAAAAATGACCCGATACAGTTCACAAGAAACGACTGCATCCCGGCTTTTTTTCCTCCGTAAACACCGATTCCTGATATAAAACCTGCAAGTGCAGATGCCAGCACTTCGTAGAACCCGGCTCCGAACATGATTGCAAAGCCTGCGGTCGTCGCCATCATCGCGAGCAGATTTTTTTTAATTTCCGACTTAGCACGATAGATATCCCGCACCCGGTGGAACAGCGCATCCAGGTCGATATTTCCTTCGCAGAAATCGCGGGAAAGCTGATTGACCGCATGGATCCGGTTCAGATCCGTTGCACGGCTCTCTACGCTGCGCATAACAGTCATGGAATCCATCGCCGGGTCGTCGAGCGTTACCACAAAGCCGGTCGTCAGCGCCAGTACATCCGCAGTTTTCAGGCCGGACATGCGCAGCATCCGCAGCATGGTATCCTCCACCCGCCACGTCTCCGCCCCGCTTTCCAGCAGGATTTCTCCCGCCATGACTGCGGTGTCCAGCAGCAGTTTATAGTCCATAGTTTTTGTCCTCTCAAATGTAACTCATATTTCACACATGCCAAACGATTGTACCATGAAGCAGTGTTCACTTTCAAGTTAATTCTATACAAATTCGGCGATATCCGGGCGTTGGGATGTTCCGATGTTCACCCGCGCCATTCACAAATCTTTTCAAAGTTTCTTCAAACTCCATTCACACTTTCCTCACATATGACAACTATACTAAACGTATCAAAACAAAGGGACAACAAATCATCTTCCTCTATCTTTCAACCGTTGTCCCAACCTAATATTCTTTCCAATTTATATAGATTTTTCTTTTTCATAATGCCGGTGTTTCTGCCAGAAGAAATACCGGCCCTCCTTTTTTTATCCCCCAAAAAGAAGTGCCGACATCCCGTCTATGTACTATTCTTCAAATTTTACAACCAATGTCTTGTCCCCGACCGTCTCGGACAGCATTCCGGTAATCAATGTTTTCGCCTGTTCCTGTGCCATCGTTTCCAGGTCATCCATTTCTTTCGTCTGCTGCTCTACATCCTCCTTCGCACTCGCGATTGCATCCATCGCATCTTCCTTCCGCTCCCAGTTCAGAAGCGCTGCCTTCTCATCGTAATACTGGATGGAATCATTGTCGATGGAAATATCAAAAATCTCCACTGCCGGAAGTGTAACTGTTACTTCTGAATCCGTCACCTCCGTATTCGCCTTCGCGAGATTCACGCCCGCACGTACCTCTGCACGGTATGTCATATTAAACGCCTTCTGCGTCAGAAACGGAATCGACCCGTCCGAGTAATGAATCAGCCCGTTATAAATCATCTTCGCCGACGTCAGCTCCCCCGCCGCCTCCAGCTTACTGTCAATAAACGTCCCCGTAATCTCCGGCTCCCGGTCCCGCCGCAGCGACTGCGTCAGATAAACAACCATTCCAGCAAGGATTACTACGATCAGAAGATAAATGACAGCTTTTACCGTGCCGCGGCTTCCATTTTTTTCTCTGCTCACGTTACACCCACTCCCTTCTCATGTTTCATTTTTCATTATTTTTGAATATGTTCTGTGGCTCTATTGTACCTTATTTACACCATAAAAAACAGTCCTGCTTTACAAAAATATCTTAAAATTCTGTAAATCCTGTTCTGTTAGACTTTTCTTTTAAATAATACGAAAAAAGAGTGAAGATTTTGTATCTTCACTCTTTTCTAATACAGGGGATGAGAGAATCGAACTCCCACCAAAGGTTTTGGAGACCCCTATCATACCATTTGACCAATCCCCTACGCTAGATATACCTTCAAAACCGCATACACTTAACATCTATACATCATACCATACTTTCTTTCCGAACACAACCATTTTCTGCAAAACTTTTGTTTTGCATTTCAGGTCAAGCCCTCGACCGATTAGTAACAGTCAGCTCCATGCCTTACGGCACTTCCACCCCTGCCCTATCTACCTCGTCGTCTTCAAGGGGTCTTACTTCTTTCGAATGGGATATCTCAATCTTGAGGGGGGCTTCACGCTTAGATGCCTTCAGCGTTTATCCCTTCCCGACTTGGCTACCCGGCCGTGAACCTGGCGGTTCAACCGGTACACCAGAGGTCAGTCCATCCCGGTCCTCTCGTACTAAGGACAGCTCCTCTCAAATATCCTACGCCCACGCCGGATAGGGACCGAACTGTCTCACGACGTTCTGAACCCAGCTCGCGTACCGCTTTAATGGGCGAACAGCCCAACCCTTGGGACCTACTACAGCCCCAGGATGCGATGAGCCGACATCGAGGTGCCAAACCACTCCGTCGATGTGAACTCTTGGGAGTGATAAGCCTGTTATCCCCAGGGTAGCTTTTATCCGTTGAGCGATGGCATTCCCACTTAATACCACCGGATCACTAAGTCCTACTTTCGTACCTGCTCCACCCGTCGGTGTCGCAGTCAAGCTCCCTTCTGCCTTTGCACTCTTCGAATGGTTTCCGACCATTCTGAGGGAACCTTTGAGCGCCTCCGATACCCTTTCGGAGGCGACCGCCCCAGTCAAACTCCCCGTCTGGCATTGTCCCCCGACCTGTTTAAGGCCGCTGGTTAGAAGCCCAGCAGCACAAGGGTGGTATCCCAACATCGGCTCCCCTGAAACTGGCGTTCCAGGTTCTTAGCCTCCCACCTATCCTGTACATGCACTGCCGGACCCCAGTACCAAACTGGAGTAAAGCTCCATGGGGTCTTTCCGTCCTGGCGCGGGTAACCAGCATCTTCACTGGTACTTCAATTTCACCGGATGCATTGTCGAGACAGCGCTCAAATCATTACGCCTTTCGTGCGGGTCGGAACTTACCCGACAAGGAATTTCGCTACCTTAGGACCGTTATAGTTACGGCCGCCGTTTACTGGGGCTTAAATTCAAAGCTTCGCGTTACCGCTAACCTCTCCTCTTAACCTTCCAGCACCGGGCAGGCGTCAGCCCATATACCTCACCTTACGGTTTTGCATAGACCTGTGTTTTTGCTAAACAGTTGCTTGAGCCTATTCTCTGCGGCCAACTCTCGTTGGCACCCCTTCTCCCGAAGTTACGGGGTCATTTTGCCGAGTTCCTTAACAATGCTTCTTCCGCCGGCCTTAGGATTCTCTCCTCATCCACCTGTGTCGGTTTACGGTACGGGTATCTTAAAAACAATAGCGGCTTTTCTTGATTCATGGCTCACACACTTCCCTACTCTAGTTCGGTCCGCATCACGCCTTTGGATTGCCACACGGGTTTTCCTATGTGACTCCTCCTTCGCTTGCACGCGGCTTTCCA